>NZ_JBEYYT010000149.1:0-20885 GCF_040645715.1 Spirillospora sp. NPDC046719
GGACGAGGAGCGCCGCGAGCACCGCGACGACGGCGACCGCGCCGGCGACCGTCAGCGAGGTCTGGAAGCCGTCCATGAACGCCAGGTGGCTGCCGGTGGTGATGGCCTTCGCGGCGGGCTCCGGAGTGCCGGGCGGGACGGGCGCGACGCCCTGGGCGACCAGCCCGCCGGTGCCCGACAGCTTCTGCGCGGCGGCGCCGGGCACGCCGGACTCGGTGAGCCGCCCGACCAGCACGTCCCCGACCTTCGTGGACAGCAGCACGCCGAGCACGGAGGTGCCGAGGACGCCGCCGAGCTGCGACGCGGTCTGCTGGAGGCCGCCGGCGACGCCGGCGAGGTGCGCCGGGGCGTTGCCGACGATGGCCTCGGTGCCGGCGACGATGACCATCCCGAACGCCAGGCCGACCAGCACGAACCACGGCCACAGCTGCACGTACGGGGCGTCCGCGCCGACGCGGGACAGGCCGAACAGCGCGGTCGCGGTGAACGCCATGCCGAGGGCAAGGGGCAGCCGCGGCCCGAACCGGCTGGTGAGCGCGCCCGCGATCGGCGAGGCGACGATGAAGATCCCGGTCATCGGCAGCATCCGCACGCCCGCCTCCACCGGGCTCATCCCGTGCACCTGCTGCAGGTAGAGGGTGATGAAGAAGATCGTCCCGAACATCCCGAAGAAGCCGAGGACGATCAGCCCGGTCGCCGCCGACAGCGACACCGAGCGGAACAGCGACAGCGGCAGCAGCGGCCGCTCGACGCGCAGCTCGTTCCACACGAACGCGGCGAACAGCACGGCGGACGCGGCGAACGACACCAGCGGCGTGGCGTGCCCGAACCCGTGCTCGCCGGCCTTGATGAGGCCCCAGACCAGCGCGAACAGCGCGCCGGTGAGCAGCGCGACGCCGGGCAGGTCGAACGAGCCGGCGGCCTCCTCGTCCTTGGACTCGCGGATCACCCAGAGTCCGACGAGCAGCGCGACCAGGCCGAGCGGCGCGTTGAGGAAGAACACCGACTCCCAGTTGACGTTCTCGACCAGCAGGCCGGCGACGATCGGGCCGCCCGCGATGGAGATGCCGACGGTGGAGCCCCAGATGCCGATGGCGGCGTTGAGCCTCTCGGCGGGGAAGGTGTTGCGCAGGATGGCGAGGCTGGCGGGCTGCAGGAGCGCCCCCGCGAAGCCCTGCACGACCCGCCAGAAGATCACCATGCCGAGCCCGCCGGACAGCCCGATGGCGAGCGAGGCGACCGCGAACCCGATGACGCCGGCGAGGAACGTCCGCTTGCGGCCGAACCGGTCGGCGATCTTGCCGGCCGGGATCAGCGTGACGGCGAGGGCCAGCAGGTAGGCGTTGGTCACCCACTGGAGGCCGGACAGGGACGCGCCGAGGTCCTTGGCGATCGCCGGGTTGGCGATGGAGACGACGGTGGCGTCCAGGCCGACCATCATCACGCCGAGGGCGACGGCGACGAGGGTGAGCCAGGGATGCCCGTGGCCGCGGCGGGCGGGTCGCCCGCGCGCCTGGTCGCGCGGCCGGGACGGGCGGGACGCGCCGGGGTCGAGCACCTCGGCGCCTCGGATCTGGGACATGGGCGGAGCCTCCGTAGCGACGTTGAGGATCCCAAACTGTCATGAGCTGACACTTGTCGTCAAATGCCTCGCGTCATCAAGAGACATGATTCAGATCACGACAATCTTCGTTCACCGTCACTTGGCGTCGGGTCCGCGCGTCGTTACACTTCGCACATGACCGCGACCGCCCCCGAGACCCGCCAGGGCAGCACGCCCGCGGGCCCCGGTTCCCAGCCCCCGGGCCGGCGCGAACGCAAGAAGCAGCGCACCCGTGAGGCGCTCGTCGACGCCGCGTTCACCCTCTTCGCCGAGAAGGGTTTCGACGCGACCACCGTCGAGGAGATCGCCGACGCCGTGGACGTCTCGTCCCGCACGTTCTTCCGCTACTTCGCCTCGAAAGAGGACGTCGCGCTCACCTTCCAGGAGGAGCAGACCCGCGCCGTGATGGCGGCGCTGGCCGAGCGCCCCCCGGACGAGCCGATCATGACCGCGCTCCGCCGCACCGTGGTGGAGATCGCCCGCGCCTGCGAGCGCGGCGAGCTGGGCTTCGACCCCGACCGCTTCCAGTGCCTGCTCGGCATGATGAGCGACAGCCCGACCCTGATGGCGGGCAGTCTGGAGCACGCGCAGAAGAAGCAGCAGTTGCTCACCGAGATCATCGCCGAGCGGATGGGCACCGACCCCGCCACCGACCTGCGCCCGCACGTGATCGCGGCCTCCGCCACCTGCGGGTTCCAGGCCGCCGCCGACGTCGCCCGCCGGCACGAGGGCGCCTTCGGCTCGCTGTCGGAGACCGTCGACCAGGCGTTCGCCATCCTCGAGCAGGGCCTCAACTCCTAGGCGCGGGGCCTCCGCTCCCAGGCCCCGCCCGCGCCGCCCGCGTCCCGCCCCGGTGTGGTCCCGGGGCGGGTGGGTACCGCCTCCCCGAGGACGGCCGGCGACGGCCTGAGGACGGCCCGACGACGGCCTCGAGAGGACGCGACCATGGCGCTGAAGCATCCCCGGCACGACGGCCGCGGCGCGCGGGACCTGCAGGTCAACCCGATCTTCAGCCGGGAGCCCGTGGAGGTGCCCCGGTACGCGCTGCCGCGCGGCGAGATGGAGCCCGGCACCGCGTACCAGATCGTCCACGACGAGCTGATGCTGGACGGCAACGCCCGGCTGAACCTCGCCACGTTCGTCTCCACGTGGGCCGAGCCGGAGGCGCTGCGGCTGATGGCCGAGTGCGCCGAGAAGAACATGATCGACAAGGACGAGTACCCGCGGACCGCGGAGCTCGAGATGCGCTGCGTGCACATGCTCGCCCGGCTCTGGAACGCTCCCGACCCGCGGCACGCCGTCGGCTGCTCCACGACCGGGTCCAGCGAGGCGGCGATGCTCGGCGGCCTCGCCCTGAAGCGCCGCTGGCAGCGCAAGGGCCTGCCGGGCCGGCCCAACATCGTGATGGGCGTCAACGTCCAGATCTGCTGGGAGAAGTTCGCCGACTACTTCGAGGTCGAGCCCCGCTACGTGCCGATGGAGGGCGACCGCTACCACCTCGGCGCCCCGGAGGCCGTCGCGCTGTGCGACGAGAACACCATCGGCGTCGTCGCGGTCCTCGGGTCCACCTTCGACGGCAGCTACGAGCCCGTCGCCGACATCTGCGCCGCGCTCGACGACCTCCAGGAGCGCACCGGCCTCGACGTCCCCGTCCACGTGGACGGCGCGTCCGGAGGGATGATCGCCCCGTTCCTCGACCCGGACCTGCCGTGGGACTTCCGGCTCCCCCGGGTCGCGTCGATCAACACGTCCGGGCACAAGTACGGCCTGGTCATGCCGGGCGTCGGCTGGGCGCTGTGGCGCGACGGCGGCGCCCTGCCGGACGACCTCGTCTTCCACGTCAACTACCTGGGCGGCGACATGCCGACCTTCGCGCTGAACTTCTCCCGCCCCGGCGCCCAGGTCGTCGCGCAGTACTACAACTTCCTGCGGCTCGGGTTCGAGGGCTACCGCCGCGTCCAGCAGACCTGCCGCGACGTCGCGACCCGGCTCGCCGCCGAGATCGCCAAGATCGGCCCGTTCGAGCTGATCACCGACGGCTCCGCCATCCCGGTGTTCGCGTTCCGCACCCGCGACGGCGCGGGCTTCAACGTCTTCGACGTCTCCGCGGCGCTGCGCGAGCACGGCTGGCTCGTCCCCGCCTACACGTTCCCGAAGAACCGCGAGGACCTCGCCGTGCTGCGCGTCGTCGTCCGCAACGGCTTCAGCCACGACCTCGCCGACCTGCTGCTGGACGACCTGCGCCGCGCCCTGCCCCGGCTGTCCGCCCAGCCGTCCCCGGTCCGCACCGCGGACGACGCCGGCGGCTTCGCCCACGGCGCCGAGACCAAGCACCCCACCACCCCGGGCCGCCACTGACCCCTCACCAGGCGACGAGCAGCTCCTTCGGCCGCCGCACGAACCGGTCGGCGTGCCACGGCACCTCGCCGGCCGGCGCGGCGAGGCACAGCCCGGGCAGGCGCGTGACGAGCGCGGACAGCGCGACCTGGAGCTCCATCCGGGCGAGCGACGCGCCCAGGCACCGGTGCAGGCCGTGCCCGAAGGCGATGTGCGGGTTGGCCTGGCGGGCGATGTCCATCGTCTCGGACGCGGGGAAGGCCGCCGCGTCCCGGTTCGCGGCGGCCGGCTCGACGAGCACCTGGTCCCCGGGCCCAGCAGGACGCCGCAGAGCTCGACCTCCGCCAGGACGAACCGCGTCAGCGACCCCTGGGCGATCAGCGGGACGCACCGCAGCAGCTCCTCGACGGCCGTCGGCACCAGGCCGGGATCGGCGACGACCCGCGTGTGGTCGCCGCCTTCGAGCAGCAGGTAGACGAAGTTCGGGATCTGCGACGCGGTGGTCTCGAATCCGGCGATCAGGATCGCGCGCACGAGGTCGCTCACCTCCTCCTCGCCGAGATGGTCGCCCTCGACCCGCTCGCGCACCAGCGATCCGATGAGGTCGCCGGTCGGCTGCTCGACCCGCGCCGCCGCGAGGCCCGCCAGGTAGCGGTTCATCTCGTCGATGTCGGCCCCGATCTCCGCCAGGGGACGCTCGGCCGTGCTGAGCAGCGCGTCCGCCCAGCCGGTGAACCGGGCCCGGTCGGCGACCGGGACGCCGAGCAGGTCGCAGATGACCTGGATGGGCAGCGGGAGCCCGAACTCCTCGACGAGGTCGGCCGGCGCGCCGGATCCGATCATCGCGTCGAGGAGGCGGCCGGCGATCCGCTCGGTGCCCGCGCGCAGCGTCTCCACGCGGCGCGGCGTGAACGTGCGGTACACGAAGCGGCGCAGCCGGGTGTGGTCGGGCGGGTCCTCGCTGAGCAGCGTCCGGCTCGTCGGGTCCGCCGGCGTCATCCCGGCGATGCGGTCGGCCGGTATCCCGGCGCGCTCGTGGTCGCGCCCGAAGGCGGGACTGCTCAGCACGGTGCGGGCGTGCTCGTACCGCGTGACGAGCCAGGCCGGGTCCCCGTACCCGAGCCGGACGCGGACGGGCGCGCCGCCGGCCCGCGCGTCCGCGAGCAACGGCGAGGGCCGCAGGGAATGATCGGCCGGGAACGGGAATTCCGGAAGCTTCTCCATAGCTACTCCAAAAGTGATGTACCAGGAGATTCGCCATGCCGATAATCGACCCGCACCCCGCATTCTCGACATCACCTCTATGCCATGGAGAACTGGCTCTACCAGCACTTGTCCCTATCCCGGCTAGGCATTACGGCATCAAATAACCCGTTTTCTGGAGGCTCACTAATAGACCCTCCGGGCAATTACCGTCCAGTCGAGGGAAAGAACACGCGATACCCGCGCGGAAAGCTCGCCGGACAGGCGAGCCCGCCTTGCGCCCGACCGCCCCGCCCGCCGTTCGGCGCCCGCCGCCGAAGCCGCAGGCCGCGCGCCCGAGACAGGCGGCCCATGGGGTTGGATGATCCGATGAACGACGCGGCCACTTCCGGCTCCCCCGACCAGGCGATCACCGACGAGCGGCTCGGCGTTTTCACGAGCGACGCGCAGCCCCTTTCCGACGGCAGCGTCCTGTACCACTCGTTCTGCGGGAGCATGCGCCATCCGGACGGACGCGAAATCGTCCTGATGCTCGACACGACCGAGCCCCAGGAGGCGCGGCGCCTGCTCCCCCGCCTCTACGGAACGGCCGCGAATCTGACCGCCCTGGAACGGCGTGCCGTCGAGGCGATCGTGCACGCCTTCACCAAGGGCCCACCGACCGCGGACGACTTCGCCGACGCCCGCACCGACCTTTCCCTGAGCACGATCGCCGTCGAGGACGGAGGCGAGATCGTCCTGCACTTCACGGACCTCTGCGGCAAGCACTTCCTGGACGGCTACTGGCCCGCCGTCCGTCTCGACCACGACGACACGGTCCTAGACGTGACCGTAGAAGCCTGACCCCGCCCCTGCGCCTCCTGCTTCCTGGTGACTCGCTCCGGGCGTGGTCTCATAGCCCCGGATCGACCGCGCGCAACAGCGACAGGAGACCGTTCAACGCCTGATACTTCTCCTGTGAGAGCTCGTCGGTTGCGAAGTGCATGAGTTCGTTGCGTACCCGGCGAACCTCTTCGAGAACATCCAGGAACTCGCTGCGGTCGATGCTCCAGCCGACCTTGGACCAGCGCTGCGGGTCGCGGAGTAGATGACCGTAGTTGCCGAAGGTGAGGTCCGCGGCTTGGTGCACTCTCGTCCTCATATGGGGTGAAACGGCCTCGCGCAACTCCTCCACGCTGAAGACCTGATCGGCAGCGCGGCGCAGCCTGTTCTCGGCTTCCTCCACGAGGACGAACGGCCGGGCCAACGTCCCGAACTGGCGTGTCAGGTCGGACGCCGTGATGATCCCGGTGACCCGTTTACGGTCGGCGTTCCTGACGAAGATGAAGCCCCGATCATAGATGGCACCGATCTGGTCGAGGAGTAGCGCGTCGTGATCGACCACCAGCGCTGAGACCGTCGCTTCCTGAAGGGTTGGATCCGCTGAGGCGATGTGGGCCTTGCCGATCGACTCCCAGCTGACCGCGCCATGGAACATGGTTTCGTCGTCGATCACGGCGAGTTGTGAGAACTGGTGCTTCAGCATCAGTGTCTTGGCGACCATCAGGGTGGCTGTGCTCGGAACCGAGACGAGCGGGGCGGGTAGATTGCCCAGACGCAGCGTCATGTGCTCCGGCTCGGAGACGTCCTCGGTGTCGCCAGCGCCGTCCTCGGTCTCCGCCCCGGAGCCGGGTTCCGTCGCCATGGGGACCAGGGTGATCTCGTCACCGACTGATCCCTCGGTGAAGGGCGGCCGAGTCGTCAGCCCTTTGTCGGCAAGGTCCGCCTTTATCTCCGAGACGACGGCACCAGTCCTGCGCTCCCACCCCCAGTGCTCCAGCAGGCTCCTGATCGTGAGCTTCCGCAGGTTGTCGGGGCTGCGTGATGCTGCATCCTCGAGGAGCTCGGCCGAATTCGTCACCTCCTCCTCACCATCGAGCCCGGGATCGACCCCGTCGTCCGCGAGCGCGACGATGCGCCTGGCGGCGTTGTTACGGGTCAATCTGCACACGGTGAGCAGAGAGCCGAGGCTGGCACGAAGGTCGGACTTGATCGTGTCCTTGGCGAGAGCGGGGTTGACCCATGCGACCTTGCGGATCTGCCGGAACCCTTCCGGTTCGTCGCCGCGGTATTCGTAGGGTCCCGTCACCCTGCCGATGGCGACATGCCCGGAATTGGTTCTCAGGGGCATCACCACGAGGTCCCCCTCGCGGATCTCCTTGAGGAACTTCCAGAGCTGGCCGGTCCAGTTCCCGATGACGTTGCGGCTGGCCTCCGGGTACACGCGCTGAAGCACGCTGGTCAGTTCGGCCCAAGTTCGGATTGTGCTGAGGTCGCCCATCTCGTTCCAGCCGACGATGACGAGCCCCTCGCGGAGTGCGCGCTGTTCACGTTCCCCTTCCGAGCCGCCGCGAATCATCCACGCCCGCACATCCCCACGCATCGGCTGTTCCGTCATGCCCGCCTCACCAGTAACCGTGTGCCCCAGCACCGATGTTCCATTTTCATGCATTCGCCTTCTTCGCGCGGCAATTACCTGCGAAGTCGCAGGCTGACGTGGGCGGTGCGGTACGTCAGGGGCCGAACCGTTCCAGGCCGTCGCAAACCTGGACGGCCGACGGGTGGTCGGGGCCGGTCTCCCGGATCAGGTCATCGTGCAGGTCGGCCAGCGTGCGACGGGCCGCGTCCTCTCCGAGCGCTGCCTCCAGTTCGCCCACGCGCCGCCGCAGTTCGAGCACGCGCGGGTCATTCGGTGCGCGGACGGCGGCCTGGTCGGACAGCGCCCGGCGCAGCAGCCGCAGCGCGAGCCCGGCGTCGCCGTGCCGGAGCTAGCAGTCGGCCTCGCCGACCCGGCACTGAACGACCCGCTCGTCCTCCACACCGAAGGGGGCCGCGAGATCGTCACCGAGGCGCAGGAACTCACCGGCGGCTCGGATATCGCTATTGTCGGCGAGCACGCTCGCGCAGAACATGCGCAGCTTGACCGCGTCGGGGTCGGCGACGTCGAGAGGTACTCCGCCGGGCGCCACGGCCCGCAACACTCCGGCCGCCTCGTCGTGCCTGCCGTCCTTGAGCAGGGTCATCGTTTCGCGGCGCGCCCGGCCCATCTCCGTCCGGCTGGGGCGCGGCGCACCGTCCACAGCCGACGCCAGGCCCCGCGGCGGTCGACCGGCCGAGGACCCGAGTGAGGACGTCGGCGTAAATGCGAAGAGAGCTGGACGCGTCGGCCGCCAGACTGGGCAGCGGATACGCACCGGACACGTAGGGGACCAGCCGCCTGTGAACGGTGACGGCATCCTTCGGACGGTCCGCGGGCTGCTTCTCCAGCAGCTCGGCGACGAGATCGGCTAGGGTGCCGCCGGACCGGGACCGGACTGTCCTTGACCTGCTTCTCCATGATCTCGTACTCGGCGTCCCCGGTGAAGGGCGGCTCCCCGCACAGCATCTCGTACAGGACGCAGCCGAGGGCGTAGAGGTCGCTGCGCGCCGTCGTTGTCTCCGACCGGACCTGCTCCGGGGGCATGTACCGGACGGTGCCGAGGA
This sequence comes from Spirillospora sp. NPDC046719, assembly GCF_040645715.1. NCBI lineage: Bacteria > Bacillati > Actinomycetota > Actinomycetes > Streptosporangiales > Thermomonosporaceae > Spirillospora > Spirillospora sp. NPDC046719. The sequence continues at coordinate 8,666 of NZ_JBEYYT010000149.1, forward strand.
TCGTGCCGCTGCGGGTGAGTTTACTGACGTCCGGGTCGTGGAGGAGCGCGAGCCCGAAGTCGATGACCTTGACCGCACCGTCCGGTCTCAGGAGGACGTTCCCCGGCTTCAGGTCGCGGTGCAGGACGCCCTGGCCGTGGGCGGCGGCGAGGACGGCGGCGATCTGCGCGGCGATCCCGGCGGCCTAGCCGAGGGGGAGCGGGTCGTTCTCCGCGATGGCGTCGTCGAGCCGGGTGCCTTCGATGTACTCCATGGCGATGAACATCCGCCGGGCTCCGGCCGTCCCGTCGGACACGCCCGCGTCGTAAATGGCGGGCGCGCCCGGATGCCCGAGCCGCGCCATCACCCGCGCCTCGCGCAGGAATCGCTTCTCCAGTTCGGGGTCGGGAGGGCCGTCCGTCACCCGGATCAGCTTCACCGCGACCCGCCGGCCGAGGACCGTGTCGCGGCCGCCCCACACCTCGCCCATGCCGCCCCTCCCGAGCGGCATCCGGTCGAGTTCGTAGCGGTCGTTCAGCACGAGGGGGCCTGACGTGGTCACGCCGCCGAATTTACAGCGACCGTCAGCCGCGTTCAGCGTCCTTCGTCCGGAAGCCAGAGGTCGGGTCCGAACCGCCGGAGCCGCTCGCGGCGTTCCTCATAGCCGGACATGGCGCGCTCGACGATCTGCCAGAAGCCGGCACCGTGGTCGGGTCGTTCGAGATGCGCCAGCTCGTGTACCAGGACGTAGTCGATGAGCGTCGGGGGGATCTGCATGGTCGCCCAGTGGATGTTGAGACGCCCGCTGGACGAGCACGATCCCCACCGGTAGCCGAGCGGCATCACCCGCAGGCCGGTGATCCGCGCGCCCATTCTGGACGCCCACGGCTCGACGCGCTTGGCCAGCCACGGCTCGCCGACCCGCTGGTACCAGCGGACGAGGTCGCGCGCGCCGCCGCCCTCACCGAGCAGCAGCCGCCCCCGGACGAGCTTCACCGGCGTCCCCGCCTCGACGATCCGGAGCCGGTAGGAGCGGCCGAGGTAGAGGAACCCTTCGCCGGACACGATCTGCCGTTCCGGGTGGGGTTCGGGGAGCTCACGGCGCTCGGCGAGCTTCCCGTACAGCCAGGACCGCTTCGCCTGGACCATCTTCGCGAGCTCGTCGCGGGTCGTGGACGGCGGGACGACGGCGGTGACGGAGGCGTCCCGTTCGACGGTGAGCCGGACGGTCCGCCGGCGTTCGCTGACCGCCACCGCGACGTCGAGATCACCGACGTGCAGCATCCCCGGGAAATCACTCACGGCCTTAAGGATGCCAGGTGACCCCGTCAGGACACGCCACCGGACACACCCGCCGGTCAGGGCCGCGGGATGCGCTCGCGGTTGGCCTTGATGACCTCGAACAACCGTCCGGACAGCTCCTCGACGTTGTTCACGTCGGCGAGGCGCCGGTCGTAGAGGAGCATGGAGATGGCGCTGCGGAACTCCTCGCGGTCGACCTCCTTGCTGGGATGCCAGAAGTCCTTGCGGTGCACGACCTCGGCGGCCCGGTGGTAGACGTTGCGGGCCGCGTCGACGAACTCGGGGTCGCGGGCGTCGCTGTCGGAGGTGGCGAGTTCCTGCGCCAGCACCCCGTACAGCGCGCTCTCCACCGGGCTGAGCCCGTGCGGGTTGTCGGGGGCGTCGTCTCGCAGCTCGGTGATGAGGTCCTGCAGGGCGAGGACCTGCTGGTCCCAGGCGTCCTTGAGTTCCTGGAGGATTTGCTCCAACCGCTCGCTGAGCTGCTGGTAGCGGGCCGGGTCCTTCGCCTTGTTGACGGTGATGTGGTGCCGGATGGCGTGTTCCATCTCGGACGCCTTGGCGCGGGACCCGCCGGGCATCGCCTCCACCTTCTCGGTGAAGTCGGGCGCGGTGAGCGCGACCGGCGGGAGCTTCTGCTCGATGCCGAGCGACATCACGTGCTCGTCGATCAGCTGCTTGATGCGGCCGCCATACGCGGCCGGGTCGAACTCGCCGCCGTCCACCCGGTACCGCTTCGCCGCGGTGATCTTCACGACGGTGAACCGCTTGAGGTCGGCTTCGAACCGCTTGACCTGCGGGTCGGGCAGGACGGCGTTGTAGGTCTTGGCGAACCGGGCGAAGTCGGCGGTGAACCGGTCGCGCAGCTCGGCGTCCGCCAGTTCCTCCACGCAGCGCTCGACGTCGTCGGGGTCGCGGAACATCATCCGGACCCGATTGCAGCGCGGCTCCAGCTTGGCGATCTCGTCGCGGACGTCCTTAAGCGCCTCCTCGACGTCGGCGAGGTCGTCCTCGTCGTAGTCCTGGTGCGCGTAGACCTTCAGCGCGGCGACGAGGTTCTGCGCGACGCCCCGGTAGTCGACGACATAGCCGTACTCCTTGCCGCCGGCGGTCCGGTTGACCCGCGCGACGGCCTGGAGCAGCTCGTGTTCCTGGAGGCTGCGGTCGAGGTACATGACCTGCTCGATGGGCGCGTCGAAGCCGGTGAGGAGCATCGCGTTGACGATGACGAACGCGACGTCGGACTCGTCGAACGGCTTGACGAAGTCGTCGACGCGGGCGTCCTGCTTGGCCTTGTTCGTCCACTCGGCGAGTTCGGCCTCGTTCTCCGCCTCGCCTTCGGAGATGACGGGGACGAACTCCATGCGCTTCAGCCGGTCGAGTTGCTCGTGGGCCCCGAGGAGAAAGGCCTGGCGCGGCTTCAGCTCGTCCCGCGGCTTCTCCAGGACGCGCACGGGCAGGGCCTCGACTTCGGCGACCAGTTCGTCCCGCGCCGCCATCAGCCCCTCGCGGTACCGGACGGTGCTGGGCCGGTCCCCCGCGACGACCTGCGCTTTGAAGCCCTCGGGAAGGACCCGCTCGACGTAGTGGCGGAACATGTGCTTGGCCTTCGCAGCGATGAGCTTCTCCGCCGCCGACACGTTGGACTTGGTCGCGTACCGGCGCTGAAGCTGGTCGCGGTCCTCCGGTGGCAGCTCGTCGAACATCTCGTCCACGAGTTCGTCGAGGTCGCCGCCGTCCTTCACCGCGCCCTTGACGTTCAGCCCCTCGTACAGGATCGGGACGATGACGCCGTCCTCTTCGGCCTCCTTCAGCCGGTACATGTCGATGAAGGCGCCGAAGAGCTCCAGGCTCGTTTTACGCTGGCCCTTCTTCGTCATGATCGGCGTGCCGGTGAACCCGATCCGCGCCGCGTTCGGCAACGCGATCTGCAGGTTGGTCCCCAGCGAGGCGGTGTGCGACCGGTGCGCCTCGTCCACCAGGAGGACGATCGAGTAGTCGGTGTTGACCTCACCGAGCGAAGTGTCGGCCGCCATCCCCTGCCCGGGGCCGGTGCCCCGCTGCTTCTGGATCATCACGAACACCAGGCCGGGCCCGTGCCGGCCGAGGATCGTCCGCGCCCGCGCCGCCGACTTGGCGACCTCGACCTTCTCGCCGGTCAGCTCCAGCGTCTCGCTGAGCTGCTTCTGCAACTGCGTCCGGTCGGTGACGAGGACGACCTTGAAGTGCTTGAGGTCGTCGCTTGAGCGCAGCTTGCGGACCAGGAACGTCATGGTCAGGCTTTTGCCGGACCCCTGCGTGTGCCAGACGATCCCGCCCCGCTTGTCCCGCTCGCGATCTTGCAGCTTGGTCTCGCCCGTCCGCAGCCGGTGGACGGCCCGGTCCACGGCCCGGAACTGCTGGTACCGGGGTGCCGCCTTGATGGTCTTGCCGTCGTCGGTGACCATGAAGGTCACATAGTTGTGGACGACGTCCAGTAACCGGGCCTTGTCGAACAGGACGGCCGCGAAAATCTCCTGCCGGTTCACCGTGTCACCGGGCTTGCCGAGCCGGCCGCCCAATTCTTCGTGCGTCAGCGGATACGGGTCACGCCACGGCACGTAGTGCTCGTACTCGGCGCTGATCGTCCCGAGCTTGGCTTCCTCGCCACTGCTGACCGCCGTGAGCTGAACGGTGTGGAACAGCCGCTGGTTCCCGACGCGGACTTCGCTCTGCACCTGCTCGGCGTACTTGCGGATCTGGTTGGACGCCGCGTTCAAGCTGCTCGTCTGCGGCTTCTTCATCTCCAGCACGACGAGCGGGATGCCGTTCACGAACAGGACGACGTCCGGGATGATCGGCTGCCCGTCGTTGCCGGGCACGTCCACCCGGAACTGGTTCACGACGGTGAACTCGTTGTTCTCCGGGTTCCGCCAGTCGATGTACTGGACAGGACGGCTCTTGCCGCTCTCCCAGCCCTCCACGCCGTCAACGACCGTGCCGTCAAGCAGAAGCCTCGTGGCCGTCTCATTGGCCTCGACCAGATTGTTGGACGCCGGGATACGCACCAACTCGTTCACGGCCTGGTCGATACGGTCGTCATCCAGCCACGGCCAGCCGTGCTGGTCCACATTGATGCGATGCAGAGCGTCCCGCATCCGGTCCTGAAGGAAGACCTCGTCAAACCCCATCCGGCCGGAGTCGTAAGGGTTGAGCGGCATCACCGCCTCAAGCGGCGCCCCCTGGAGATGCTCCCAGCCCATCCCCTTGAGCTGCTCGATGAGAGGACGCTCGACCAACGCGTACTCCCAATCAGTCATGCCGCCACTCCCATCCCGGACCGAAAATTTTCATCCGCCCGCCGGACACCCGTGTTGAATTATCGAAACGACCACGCACCCGGCCGGCTAGAGGTTCTCCACCACAGCCTCAGCCTCCGGCACCCGAACTCGCCCGGTCAACAGATCCTCCGCCAACCCCTGTTTCATCGTTACCAGCTTATCGGCCATAGCAACTTCCGCATCGAGCCTAGCCTTAACACCCTCCATCACTAGGATAAATTTATCCTGATCGGCGACCGGCGGCACCGGCAGGGGCAACGCTTTCAACTGAGTAGAGTTGATTGTTGCCAGATTTGTCGTCTGCTTGGCAATCCTAAGAAAATAGGCCTTTCCTTCAGCCGACCCAACATAAGCAGAGAGGAAGTCAGGCCGAACCACTTCGCGCTTACAACGAACGCGGAAAATATGGTTCTGGCAGATACAAGGATCTATGCGACCATCCCAAACTGCACCACGGCCAAGCTTGTCAATGTCGCCGCCTTCAGTGAGGAGCACGTCACCGGCTTCAAGAAGGTAGCGTCCAACCTCAGAACGCTCGACGCGAACCGTCTTTATCTCCGATGTGTCGATGTAGCCGTCCTGAACATTGGCAACACGCAAATATGGGAGTTCGATTCCAGCCGCACTCTCCCCACTCAACGTCACTCCGCTGCCGACGTCGGCGACAGCATCCAAACGTATCCTCTTGGCGTTTTCGATGAGGCTCAGAAGCTGCTCCTCCAGGAGCCCCTGCTGGACGGCAGCCACTTTACCGACGACCCGTCGCTGACACTCGATTTGATCATCAAAGGCTTCCAGAATCTCCGCGATCCGCCGCTGCTCATCAAGTCGAGAGGGCAATACAACTTCAATATTCGCGAACGCCGCGTACCGCAAGTTCCAAGTATCGCTAACCAATCCCTGAGATAGACGATAAAACTTGTTAACCATGCTGGGCTGTTTAATCAGGTAGCCCAAAAACTTTGGATCGAAGCCGGAGGCCGGCTTGCAAACCGTGTATGCTGGACTAACAATCCCGAACGAACTAGAAACACCGGACACACCTTGCCACATTCGCATAGTATTATAGACGATGTCGCCTGGAAAGACGCGCAGGTAACTCAGTTTATCGGCGCTAGAATTATCCCTCCGCCCTACCTGCTCTTGAGGGATGACTCCACGTTTCTGCGTAACCGAAAGCAAGGATTCGCCGCCATCAGCGCGCTCTGCGCGACGCTTGAGCACATCGCCGAGTCGCTGCGACTGCCAGCCGAGTGGCAGATCATCAGACATAACCGAGTCTCTCCAAATGAATCTTCAGTTGAACGCTGGCCGATTGTCTACGTTCCTCGAATTCGCCGAGGGTGACTGCATATTTTTCTCCCCACTTACGGAAGACCCCCTCCATCTCAGCTCGGACAATGCTCGTTCGAGATGTAAGTCGACCAAAGAGCGAATCTTTGAAAATTTTTGTGACAAGAATAACCCGAGAACTATCGTCAAGTTTCCTAAGTGCTTCACTGATGCGAGGGATGAAAACCTGCTCAACCTCTGCATACTCGCGCCGTGCTTTAGCGACCGCATCCCTAAGCCGCTTTAGTTCAGCCGCGCTTACGGCATCGCTTAGAAGAAGAAAATTTTCATCCTCTTCGTCGTTTGACTTGGTAGTGGCAGCCTTGTAATCGGAATAGAGCCGCGCATATACGGAGTCCGCCTCTTCCAACTCATCGAGGTAGTCAGGGATAAGCGCAGGAACAAGCCGGTGACTGCGCGCCTTGCGCTTTTCAAGTTCAATCTTCTGTTTGTCCCAGTATTCGACTTCTTCTTCGTGAATCTCGAACGCCGACCTAATAGTCGTTAGCCAGCCTTCAACGACGCCTTCAAACCCATTTGCTGCCAGAGTCTGGATATCATGTTTATTCTCGCCCCACCAAGCAGCAATGACGCCGGCCAGTTCGTAGCGGTCGAGAAGACCAAGGTCTTGATGTTCGGCGACGAAAGAGTCGAGCAGTTCGCGGCGAAGTTCCGTGACTGCCTGGGAATTTGGAAGCTCTATCAGGCGCTTATCGTGACGATCCCACCAATCGTCAAACGCCTCACGCAGTCGCGCCTCAGCGGGTTCTGCTAGTTCAGCGAGACGGTCAGCAGTCTGTTCCCAGCCCTCAGGAAGAAAATCGTAGTAGTTGGCGTCACGCTGAGTGAATAGCGATCGAGGATCAATTCCGAACCCCCTGAAAAGAAACTCCTTGTCAGCCACTTCGTATTTCGGGACGCCGCCGCTGAGATGGGCGCGGACATCGTGCTTTTCCTTCGGCGGTGTGTTGTCAACGTAGCGGCGGATGTTGAGATTGAAGTCGTTTTCGCGAAGCTCAGAAACGTTCACGACGCGAGCAAAACCAGGAATGTCGCGATAGCCCTCAAAGGCTGAGACGATCTTTTCTATATGCTCCGGCGCCAAGTAGTTCTGTGCACGACCCGCACTATATTCGCGGTCTGCATTGATGAAAAGTACCTTGCCACGCAAGCTTTCCTTGCGGCGAGCAGTGCCCCGGAGAACGAGAATGCAAGCCGGAATGGCGGTACCATAAAAAAGGTTGGCGGGCAAACCTATGACCGCTTCAAGACGGTCATCCTTAATGATACTCTCCCGGATATCTCTTTCTTTCCCACCGCGGAAAAGAACACCGTGCGGCATGACAGTCGCGCCGATTCCCATCGGCATCAGCACGGAGAGAACGTGCTGGGCGAACATTAGGTCTGCCTTCTTGCCGGTTTCCGGCGCCCAGCCGTACTTAAAGCGCTCAGGGTGTTCCATGCCCGAACGGCTGTAGTTCAGCGAGAACGGTGGGTTTGTCAGGACACGGTCGAAGCGCATCAGCTCGTTGCCCTCCTTATGGAGGGGATTGGCGAGCGTGTCATCGTTCCTCAGGTCCGCGTTCAGGACGCCGTGGAGGATCATGTTCATCTTGGAGATGGCCCATGTCCCGCCGTTGTACTCCTGGCCGGCGAGGGTTAGGTTACGCGCATCGTGACCGTGCTCCTCCACGTACTCCTTCGCGTGGATGAGCATTCCGCCCGAACCTGCGCACGGGTCGTAGATGCGCATGTCGGCTTCGGGCTTGACGAGGCGAACCATCATACTGACGACGTCACGGGGCGTGTAGAACTCTCCGCCCTTCTTGCCTGCCGAGTCGGCGAACTGGCCGATCAGGTACTCATAGGCTGCGCCGAGCAGGTCGGGGAACTCGAAGTCCTCGTTACGGAGCCGGTAGCGGTCGAAGTGGTCGACGAGGGCCTGGAGCCGCTTGTTCGGGATGGTGGACTGGCCGACCTTCCGGGTGAAGTCGATGTGCTCAAGGACGCCTTCGAGCGCGCCCGTGTTGGCCTTCTCCAGCGCGTCCAGTGCCTTGTTCAGGAGACTGCCGACCCCGCCGGCCCGCGAGTTGTCCTTGATGTACTGCCAGCGAGCCTCTTCCGGAACGAAGAAGCTCTTGCCTCGGTAGATCCACGGGGCGTTGGTGGCGGCCTCTGCCTCCTCATCAGAGCGGCGGCGTTCCTTAATCTGCTCGGCCTTGAGCCGCTCCCGGACAGCGTCGAACTCGTCCGATGCCCGCTTCAAGAAGAGCATCCCGAAGATGTACTCCTTGAACTCTGAGGCATCCATCTTGCCTCGGAGGATGTCCGCCGCCCCGAAGAGGTGTCGTTCCAACTGCGGCAGGGTCAGTCTCGGCACGGGGCGGTCTCCTCAGGTACAACTCAACACACGGCACGCCGCCGGTCAGGCGAGGCTACGCCAGTCTTCCAGCTACCAGTGACAGCGGCGGAGGTCTTTACTCAACGCCGTAGGCCGGATGTTGCCAGAGACAGGCGCACACCACGAGAGGGTGTCCACTCAGTTTACGGTGTCATGTGCTCAATGCCCGAGGGGCCTCACCAGCGTCAGGGCGGCTACTCCGTGTCCTTCGGGTGACGGGGCGAGGTGTAGATGATCCAGACCGTGCGGCTCACATCGTGGATGTGAGGTAGCGCACGCGACCGCCGCCCGTGACCTTGTACCAAGTTGCGGCCGTTGTGTATGCGTCGGCAGGTCACCGTGAACACGATGCTTTGCTTCCGCTCGTAGCTGGCCCGAGGCCTGGAGTCGGTCGCAGCTGCTCGAAGCAGCGCCGCGTGTTGGCCGCGGCGTGCCGGTGTAACTTGGTCCATCCGTCGTCCCACATGTCAGGGCGCGGGAGGACAGCAGCCACCGCTTCGGCTCAAGGGCGAACCTCAACGGGACCGAAGTCGCCGCGGGTCGGCTTGGCCGCGTCCTCGTGTTGCTGGGGATCGGCCTTGATGCGCGCTGTTGCGCGCCATCCGGTGATCACCTCGTGGACGGGCGCGTCGGCCTCCAGCTCCGCCGCGTCCGACAGGGCCTCAACCAGTTCCACGGTGAAGGCCCGGGCTTCCTCGGTGCTGAAGTGGCGCACCCATGGTAAGACCTCGGGCATGGCGAGCCGCAGCTCACGGATGCCTGAGTCGCTCCGTATCAGGGCAAGGAAGAGCCGAGAAGCCGTGGACAGCGTCTCGTCGCGCCGATCTTCAAGATCAGCCGCCGTGAGGTGGAGGTCAGGCGCGTCACGATGTGTGACACGCACCCACCCCAGCCTGGACGCGCGCGCCGCGACGGCTCGCAGGTTCCGAGACAGATCGGAGAAGGCCACCGAGTCCGGAGGGTGAGCCGCGCTCACGCCCCGCCGGTATCGAATCCCGTTCCAGAGGCGTCCGCGCTGTGGTCGCGTATCAGGCCGAGCAGGGCCGCAGTCGGCACCCTCAGCCAGCTCCGCCTGCTCGACCACCCCGGACGTCCGCGACGAACGCGCCCAGACATCTGACAAGGCTCAGGACCTCTCCCTCTGGATCTTTAGAGTCCCGGATCGCACCGTCCAGCCGCCCGACCTCCACGCGGTCTGACTGTGTGGCTGTACGAGCTCTTACGCCCAGCGACGCGGCCTGTGCCGTTCCTGATCGTAACTTTGGTTCGGACCTGCTAGAGCTACGTCGATCATCGGACACTGCCATGAAGCTTCTCCGGTCCCGCAGGTGACTTCTCTCAGAGGCGTCGTGGCTCAGCTCAGAGCGCTTCGTCGACGTCGTACCTCCCCTGCTTGATCTCCGACACCAAGACGGCCCACTCATCCCGCCCGAAACTCAGGAAGCCACCGGCCGGATCCTTGGAGTCCCGCACCGCTTGGCGCGCGCCGAGCACCGCGACCTCGACACAGTCACCGCCCGAGCTTCCACTGCGAGAACTCTTGCGCCATACAGCATGGCTCACATCTCGATCAGCCATCGTGAGACCTCTCCCACCCATCACGCCAACTCTGTGGCGACCTTCTCAATCAGGACGATCGACTTCTCCGGGCTGAGCGCATCCGCTCGGAGAGCGTCAAACGTCAACCTATGTATCTCGATCTCAGCCGTCTTGTCCATGATGAGAGCACCCGCGCGATTCTCAACGTAGACGTACTCAGCAAGCGCAGCTTCGCTGAGATCAAGCGTCAAGAGGGTGAAAGGTCCGCTCACCACCGGGTGGGCGCCGGACCCGAAGGGCAGGACCTGCAACTTCACGTTTCGTTGCCGCGCCTTCGCCACCAGACTGTGCAGTTGGTCGACCATGACCTGGAGACCACCCACGCTCCTGTGCAGCACGGCCTCGTTGAGGACGACCCAATATTGGAGCGGCTCATCGCCGTCCAAGATCAGCTGACGGGCCAGTCGAGCTTCGACTCTCGCCCGGATCTCTTCGTCTGAAGGCCGGCGAGGCTCCACAGCCATGATCGCCGCAGCGTATTCCTGGGTCTGCAGAAGCCCCGGCACCCATTCGCCCGCGTAAGCATGCATCTCAGTGGCCTCCGCCTCGAGGCCGAGGTAGAGCCCGAAGCCGGGGTGCAGGACCTCGCCGTAGCGTTGCCACCAGCCGCGTTGCCGGGCGGCCTTCGCCAGTTCGGTGAGCTGGGCGACTTCGTCGGGCGTCGCGCCGTACAGCTCGACGAGCCGTTCGAGGACGCGGGCCGAGACGGAGCTCTGCCCTGTCTCCATGCGGCTGATCGTCGAGTCCGTCCGAGCGATGTGTCGGGCCGCGTCGTCCGCCTCAATACCGGCGCGGGTCCGCAGCTCACGGAGCCGGATACCCAGCATGATCCGGCGGACGGTCGGACTCTCCGGCCGTGGCATGGCGCCACCTCCTCGTTGCTCGGTCGTCATTCTGCACTCCCCTGCCGTTGGTCGTGGCAGATTCAACACACAGAATCGATCTGCTGAGTACAGATCAGATTCTCAAACGGGATTGCATCTTCCCGCTGCATGGTTGAGGATCGACCTCGTCCACACGATTTGTGACGAGACACGCACAGCCTGTGATGATCGACGAGGCGGGGACCATGGTGGTTGAGAGTGCGACGGACCTGGCCGTGGGTGGGGTGTGCGCCTGGCGGCTTCCGAGTGACGAGACCGGGCCGGCGGCGGCCCGATCCTTTCTTCAGCGGACGCTGGACGGGCTGGGCGTGGAGCGGGACGTGGTCGAGGACGGGAAGCTCGCCGTCTCCGAGACCGCGACCAATGCCCTTCGGTACGGGCACCCCGGGCCGCACGACCGGCCGCACGCGCCGCCGGAGCTGTGGGTGTGGGCCCGGACGGTCCCGTCCCCGCAGCTCATCGTCTCGGTGTTCGACTGCGCGCGGACGTCGCTCCCCCACGCGTCCGGCGCCGACCTGCTCGACGAGCGCGGCAAGGGGCTCGCCATCCTCGAGGAGTTCACGGCCGGGTGGGGGTGCGCGCTGACGCGGTCGCGGGTCGCCGAGCGGGCCGTGCCGGGGAAGGCCGTCTGGTTCGCTCTCCCTCTCCCCCTCGGCTGGCCGGGCCGGACGGTCCGGGTGCATCCGGGGACGGCGGCACAATGCCTCCTGCTCAACGTCACGCGGCGCGGGTTCCGCGGGACGCGCTGCAGTGACGAGCGCGGTGTCTCGGTCGTCGTCCTGACCGGCCTGAACGTCTGGGTCCATCACCGGCACTTCTGCTGGTGGGCGTCCGAAACCCGCTACGTCCGCCGTCCCCTCATCGACCTCCAGGAGGCCGAGCAGGTCGTCCGCCACCTCGATGCCGGCACCGGCCCGGCCTGCTCCCCTACTGCTTGAGGAAATCGTGCCTGGACGCGACGGCGAGGCGGAGCAGTTCCTCCGCTATCGGGCGCGCCGCGTCACGGCCGATATCCAGCAAGCCGATGATCTGCCTCCTCAATTCCTTGCGCAGGTTCTCCTGAAGATGACCGTTCTCCGCGAAGTGCGGCGGCCCGACTTCGATCTCGACGATGCCGGCGAGCCGTCTCGAGACGTCGACCAGCAGGTCACGTGTGATACGGCCATGGGCGCTCAGTTCATGTGCGAGCCGCTTTTCAAGGACGCGATAGATCTCGCCTTCCGTCTTCGGGTCGAGGTCGAGCGCGAGGATCTCGGTGTCGTCCACGACGATCTCGTCGACCAGTTCGCCGAGGGCGTCGGCCAATTCCCGCCATTGCTCGTCCAGTTCGGCAAGCAGGGCGTCGAGCCGGCCGCTCAGGCGGCGGATGCGTCCCGGGTCGCTGCGAAGGTTCGTCGAGACGAACC
>NZ_JBEYYT010000150.1:0-19058 GCF_040645715.1 Spirillospora sp. NPDC046719
CGCCCCCCGGCCGGGGGGACGCGCCTGGAGCCGGAGGCCGTCAGCCGACGTGGAAGCCCGCCCCCACGCCGCCGTGCGCGTTCATGTCGTCGAGGATGCTCGTGATGGGCGTGAAGTGCTGGGCGCCCCACGCCGAGCCGGTCAGGGCCGTCCCGTTGACGACGGGGGCCCCGGAGTCGCCGGCCCACGTCCAGATCAGCGTCCAGTACCAGGGGGCGTCGGCGCCGAGCGTGGCGCCGCAGGTGAGGCCGGTGGTGTGCCCCTGCTTGCACATCCGGGTGCCGGACGCGGGGACCTGGCCGACGGAGTCGATCGTCGTCGAGCCGTTGGGGGCGCCGACGGTGGCGGCCGGGGCGACCTTCGCCGGGTCGAGCTTGATGACCGCGTAGTCCAGGCCCCGCGGGCCGCCGGAGGCGTAGTTGTTGGGCTCGCTGACGTAGGTGACCTTGCCGATCGGGCCGATCGCCATGGTCGCGTCGAAGTCGAAGGTGGCCGGGGCGGGCGAGCCGGGCGTTCCGGCGGGGGTGGTGTTGGCGTAGACCGTGTCGCCCACGAGCTTGTTGCCGTCGGCGTCGATGAAGCAGTGCGCGTTGGTCACGCCCACCAGGTTCCCGTCGGCGTCGTGGCCGATCGCGGTCAGTGTGCACAGCTCGAAGCTGTAGCCGCCGCCGGAGACCTGCTTGACCTGCTGGACGATTCCGGAGCCGCCGCCGAGCGGCACCGGCGAGTCGGCGTGCGCGGGGAGCGCGGGCACGGACAGGCCGGCGGCGGCGAGGGCGGCGGCGAGGGTCCTGCGCAGGAGCTTGGGCATCGTGGCTCTCTTCCAGGAGTCGAGCGACCGGACACCGCACAGCTAAACAGACAGTAGTGTCTTTCTGGAAGTCGGAACGGCGCTCCGGCGGACGACACGCCCCTCCAGCAGGCATGCCGGAGGGGCGTCACCGCACGTCAGACCGGGACGTACGTCGCATCGTGGCCGTTTCAGGACAGCGGGCGGCCCGGGCCCTTCTGGATCTGCGCGAGGAACAGCTGCGCGAGCGCGTGCTGCCCGGCGGCCGTCGGATGGAAGCTGCGCGGCTCGGCCTCCAGCGCCGACAGGTTCAGCGCCAGGCCGTTCATGTACGGGACCGCGCTGCCCGCCTCGTGGCCGGCGAACGCGCTGTAGGCGTCGACGAACTCCACGCTCCCCCGGCCGTGCCGCGCCACGACCCGCGCGTCCGCCTCGGCGACCGACTGCCGGACGATCTGCCCGAGGTCGTAGGCGCGGGCGTTCAGCCAGCGCTGGTCCGAGACCGTGATGTTGTCCCCGCCGACCCCCGTGATCTCCGAGAACGCCTTCGGGTACCCCATCACGATCACCCGCGCGGACGGCGCCCGGTCGGTGATCTTCTCCAGCAGGGCGGGCAGGCTCCCGCGGAGCTTCGCCATCCGTGCGGCGATGTCCGCGCCCTGGTCGGTGCAGCTGTGGCTCCACGGCAGGTGCACCACGCAGCCGCCCAGCACCTTGGAGAACCCGACGTCGTTGCCGCCGATGCTGATCGTCACCAGGCTGGTGCCGGCGTCGACGCGGCCGAGCTGCGGGGGCTCGCCGTACCGCCCCTTGAGGACGTCGGCCGTCGTGGCGCCCGAGCACGCCCAGAACGAGGACCCCTTGGCGAACCGGAACGCCGTCGAGACCTCGTGGTAGTACGCCTTGGACGTGCGGCGGCACCGGTTGAGCGGGTTGTTGTCGGCGACCGTCGCCTCGGCCCCGACGCCCGCCGAGTACGAGTCGCCGAGCGCGACGTACGCGCCGCGCGTGGCCGCCTCGACCGGCGTGACCTGGTGCTCCTTCGCGACGACCGGATCGGCGCGGACCGGCGGCTTCGGTCGGTGGCACCCGCTCCCGAACGCCTTGCACCGCGCGGCCGGCATCGCCACCAGCGGAACCACCGCGAGGGCCAGCAGCCCCACCAGGACGAGGACGGCGAGCCCGCGCTCGCCCAGGCGCTCCCGCAGCCGACGCGGCCAGGACCCGGGGGTCAATCGTCCTCCTCGCGCAACCGGGACGCCGGGCGCCCCCGACCGTCCGCCTTTACGTTGTAGATCTTGTAATGGGACGCGGGCGGGGCGTCGCGCGTTCCCGGAGAACCACCATACGTGCGGCCGCGCCTCATCCGGTGCCGGGCGCGGGCAGCGGGAGCCACATCACGACGCGGGGCCCGAGGTCGTGCAGGCCGGCCGCGATCTCCGCGTCCCAGTAGGCGCGGATGCCCGGTCCCCAGCGTTCCTCGGGGAGTTCGGCGAAGCCGTGCCGGGCGTACCAGGGACCGTTCCACGGGACGTCGCGGAACGTCAGGAGGCTCACTCCCGGGGAGCCCCGCCGGGCCGCGCCGTCCACCACCGCGCGCAGCAGCCGGGTGCCGATCCCCCGGCCGGCGAGGTCCGCGTGGACGGAGATCTGCTCCAGATGCGTCGCGCCGTCCACCTCCTCGACGGTCGCGAACCCGACCGGCGGGTCCCCGGCCACGAGGAACTCGGCGCCCTTCGCGATCATCTCCTCGGCGACGGTCGGGCGGGGCGGGAACACGATCCCGAGCGGGCGGAACAGGCGGTCGCCGGAGTCCTCGATGGACGGCAGCCCGGCCAGGTCCCCGGGCCGGGCGGGGCGGACGTCGTACTCCATCCCGCGAGCCTAGGACGCCGCGCGGGCGCACGGCCTCCCCTTTTCCGCCGGAAGCGCGTCGCCCTCGGACACGGGTCGTCTTCGGAGACGCGTCGTCTTCGGAGACGCGTCGCCTTCGGAGACGCGTCGCCCTCGGAAACGGGTCGCCTTCGGAAACGGGTCGCCTTCGGACACGCGTCGCCGCCGGAAACCGGTTGCCGGCGGCTCGGGGCGGATGCGACCGTGTCCGGCATGGCGACGGTGCGGCTGCTGGAGGTCGGGGACTGGGCCCTGTACCGGTCGGTCCGGCTCGCGTCCCTGGCCGAGTCACCTGACGCCTTCTGGTCGTCGCTCGCCCGCGAGGAGGCGTTCGAGCCGAGCGTGTGGCAGGACCGGCTCGCCGCCCGCAACACCTTCCTCGCCGAGAACGGCGACGGCCCGGCCGGCCTGGCCGCCGTCGTTCCCGACGAGGGCGCGGCGGCCGAGCTCGTCGGCATGTGGGTGGCGCCGTCCGCGCGCGGCCAGGGAGTCGGCGACCTCCTGGTCCGCGCCGCCCTGGACTGGACCGCCGAACGGGGCTTCGCCGAGCTGAGGCTCTGGGTCTTCGAGGGGAACCATCGCGCGGAGCGCCTCTACGCCCGGCACGGCTTCGCCAGGACGGGCCCCGCGAAGCCCGGCCGTCCCGGCAAGGACGAGCTTCAGTTCGAGATGGCCCGCGCCGCGCCCGCGCGGTAGCGCCTCACGCCACCGCGTACCGCCGCAGGAACGGCCGGACCACCGGCAGGGTGAGGTCGAGGCGCAGGAACGCGTCCATATGGGAGCAGCCGGGAAGCTCCACCAGCGAGGCATCCGGCACGGCCTCGGCGGTGCGGCGGATCCCCGGCAGCCGGCGGTCGCGGTCCCCGGTGAGCAGCAGCACCGGCACGCCCGCCGCCGCCACGGCGCCGTCGACGCCGGGCCGGCCGGAGGCCCCGATGGTCTGCGCGGCCAGCACCTCCGGGTCGACCGCGAGCATCGCTTCGCGCATCCAGCCGGGCAGGAAGCCCTGCCTCTCCGCCGCCTCGACGAACGGCGCGGCGCCCTTCTCGCGGCAGAGCGCGGCCTCCTGCTCGACCTCCGCCCGGGCGAACCCGACCTCGCCGGCGTGGGCGCCTCCGGCGATCAGGCAGGTGAGCCGTTCCGGGCGGCGGGCCAGCAGGTGGAGTCCGACGATGCCGCCCATCGAGGCGCCCCAGAAGGCCGTCCGGCCGATGCCCTCGGCGTCCAGCACGGCGGCGACGTCGTCCGCCTGCCGCTCGACGCGGTAGGCGTCCGGGTCGTGCGGCGCGTCGCTCTCGCCGTAGCCGATCGCGTCGATGAGGACGAGCCGGTACTCCCCCGCCAGCGCGTCGACGTGGCCGCCGGAGCGCCAGACGCCGCGGTGGCCGAAGGATCCGTGCAGGAGCACCAGGGGCGGGCCGCTTCCCACGGTCTCCCAGGCGATGCGGCGTCCCTCGGGTCCGGTTCTGCGCATGCCCCGATCGTCCGCGCGGCCGCCGATGATCGCCAACCGTTTTCCCGGGCCGCGCGGGCCGCGCCGACCACCTGACTCCGGCCGCGGCCTACCTGACGCCGGACGCGGGCCACCTGACGCCGGCCGCGGGCCACCTGACCTCGGCCGCGGGCCACCTGACCTCGGCCGCGGGCCACCTGACCTCGGCCGCGGGCCACCCGGAGCCGGACCACCGGCCACCGGACGCGGACCGCCGGACGCCGGCTATCGGACGCCGGCCTCCTTCATCTCGCGGAGCTCGCGCTTGAGCTCCTTGATCTCGTCGCGGAGCCGGGCGGCGAGCTCGAACTGCAGGTCGGCGGCCGCCTGGTGCATCTGCTCGGTCATCTGCTCGATGAGGCCCTCCAGCTCCTCGCGGGGCCGGTCGCCGACCAGGTCGGCGGCGTGCCGGCCCACCTCCTTGGTGCGGGACGCGAGGCCGGGGACGGGCGCCTTGCCGCGGCTCTGCTGGCGGCCGGCGCCGCCGATGAGCGTCTCGGTGTCGGCGTCCTCGCGGGCGAGGGAGTCGAGGATGTCGGCGATCCGCTTGCGCAGCGCCGTCGGCTCGATGCCGTGCTCCTCGTTGTAGGCCTGCTGCTTGGCGCGGCGCCGGTTCGTCTCGTCGATCGCGCGCTCCATCGACGGGGTGACGGTGTCGGCGTACATGTGGACCTGGCCGGAGACGTTTCGGGCGGCGCGGCCGATCGTCTGGATGAGGGAGGTCTCCGAGCGCAGGAAGCCCTCCTTGTCGGCGTCCAGGATCGACACCAGCGACACCTCGGGCAGGTCGAGGCCCTCGCGCAGCAGGTTGATGCCGACCAGCACGTCGAACTCGCCGGCGCGCAGCTCGCGCAGCAGCTCGATGCGGCGCAGCGTGTCGACCTCGCTGTGCAGGTAGCGGACCTGGACGCCGAGTTCGAGGAGGTAGTCGGTGAGGTCCTCGGCCATCTTCTTGGTCAGGGTGGTGACGAGGACCCGCTCGTCGCGCTCGGTGCGCAGCCGGATCTCGTGGACGAGGTCGTCGATCTGGCCCTTGGTCGGCTTCACGACGATCTCCGGGTCGATCAGGCCGGTGGGGCGGATGACCTGCTCGACGACGTCGCCCTTGACCCGGTTCATCTCGTAGGGGCCGGGCGTCGCCGACAGGTAGACGGTCTGGCCGATGCGGTCGAGGAACTCCTCCCACTTCAGCGGCCGGTTGTCCATCGCGGACGGGAGCCGGAACCCGTGCTCGACCAGCATCCGCTTGCGGGACGCGTCGCCCTCGTACATCGCGCCGATCTGCGGGACGGTCTGGTGCGACTCGTCGATGACGAGGAGGAAGTCCTCGGGGAAGTAGTCGAGGAGGGTGTTGGGGGCGGTGCCGGGGCCGCGGCCGTCGATGTGCCGGGAGTAGTTCTCGATGCCGGAGCAGGTGCCGACCTGGCGCATCATCTCGATGTCGTAGGTGGTGCGCATGCGCAGCCGCTGCGCCTCCAGCATCTTGCCCTGCCGCTCCATGTCGGCGAGGGTCACCTCGAGCTCGGCCTCGATGTCGCGGATGGCGCGCTCCATGCGCTCCGGGCCGGCGACGTAGTGCGAGGCGGGGAAGACGTACAGCTCCTCGTCCTCGGTGATGACCTCGCCGGTGAGCGGGTGCAGGGTGGCGAGCTTCTCGATCTCGTCGCCGAACATCTCGATCCGGACGGCGAGCTCCTCGTACTGCGGGATGATCTCGATGGTGTCGCCGCGGACCCGGAACGTGCCGCGGGTGAACGCGAGGTCGTTGCGGCTGTACTGCATGCCGACGAGCTGGCGGAGCAGGTCGTCGCGGTCGATCTCCTGGCCGACGCGCAGCCGGACCATCCGGTCGACGTACTCCTGCGGGGTGCCGAGGCCGTAGATGCACGACACCGACGCGACGACGATGGTGTCGCGGCGGGTGAGCAGCGAGTTGGTCGCCGAGTGCCGCAGCCGGTCGACCTCGTCGTTGATCGAGGAGTCCTTCTCGATGTAGGTGTCGGTCTGCGGGATGTACGCCTCGGGCTGGTAGTAGTCGTAGTACGAGACGAAGTACTCGACGGCGTTGCCCGGCATCATCTCGCGCAGCTCGTTGGCGAACTGCGCGGCCAGCGTCTTGTTCGGCTGCATGACCAGGACGGGCCGCTGGAGCTTCTCGACCAGCCACGCGACGGTGGCGGTCTTGCCGGTGCCGGTGGCGCCGAGCAGCACCGAGTCCTTGTCGCCGCGCTCGACGCGCTCGGTCAGCCCGGCGATGGCCTGCGGCTGGTCGCCCGACGGCGTCATCTCGGTGACGACCTCGAACGGCGCCACGCGGCGCCGCAGGTCCGTGATCGGCCGCATGATCGCCTCTCCCCCTGGTCTTTCCTTCGCTTGCCGCCCACTCTATGCAGCAGGTACGACAATCGCGGACCCCTCGATATTTCCGCAGGTCAGACCGGTGAAACGATCAGGAGGCGGGCAGCGGGAGGCGGGCCTTGACGGCGTAGCCGCCGCCGCGCGGCCCGGCCTCGAAGCTGCCGCCGAGGGCGGTGACCCGCTCCCGCAGGCCGACCAGGCCGTGCCCGCCGCTCGGCAGGTCGTGCGCGGGCGGCGCGGTGGGCGGGTCGTTGGCGATCTCCACCTCGATCGCCTCGGGGAGCAGGCCGAGGTCGACGCGGGTGTCGGCGGCGCCGGCGTGCTTGTGCACGTTGGTCAGGGCCTCCTGGACGAGCCGGTAGAGCGTCCGTCCCACCGCGCTGGGCATGGGGCGTTCCGCGCCGCGGACGGACAGGGCGACCCGCAGGCCCGCCGCGCCGGACTGGCCGATCAGCTCCCGCACGTGCTCCAGGGTGACGGCCTCCTGCGGGAGGGCCTCCTCGCCCTGCCGCAGGACGCCGATCACGTGCCGCAGCTCCTCCAGGGCCTGCCGGCCCATGTCGCCGATGACGGCGGCGGTCTCGGCGGCCCGTCCGGGGTCGCGGGCGGCGACGGCCTTGAGGGCGCCGGCGTGGACGACCATGACGCTGATCCGGTTGGCGACCACGTCGTGCATCTCGCGGGCGATGCGGGTGCGCTCCTCGCCCCGCGCGCGCTCCGCGAGGAGGTGCTGCTCGCGTTCCAGGCGTGCCGTGCGTTCCTGGAGGGAGGCCAGGAGCTGCTTGCGCGCGCCCATGTAGAGCCCCAGCAGGACGGGCACACCGGTGAACGTGATGCCGAAGATCGCCTGGGCGAGGAAGCTGTCGTTGCTCGACGTGGGCGGGGGGAAGGCGAGCCCGACGGCGTAGTTCAGGGCCGCGACCCCGAGGACGATCCGGCGGGACGTCGCGTAGGCCGCCAGCGAGTAGAGGATCACCAGGACGACGAACGCGCCGCCGCCGGTGACGGCGCTGAACACCATCGCGAAGACGGCCAGCGCGACCGGGTGCCGGCGCCGCACGACGATGCAGAGGCCGAGGACGACGCTGCACGCCGACGTGACGGTGTGCGGCAGCCAGAAATGCTGGGGGGAGAACCAGAGGAAGAGGCCGTCCAGAACCGCGAAGGACACGGCCAGGGTGACGTCCAGCGCGCGTGAACGCCGCGTCGGCCACGCCGCCGACCACCAGCCCCGCAGGTGCATGCGACGAGCCTATAGGCAGGCCAGGGCACCCGAACCGGCTCCGCCGGGCGGAGCCGGTTCGACCGGTCTTCGCCCAGGTGGCGGCGCCGGCGGGGGTCCCGGTGACGGGGGTGTGGCCCGGCGGTGCCCGCGACGCCCCGCCCGCGGGGCTTTCCCGCCGTCCCCGTGCTGTGGTTACGATGACGGCGCCGACTAGGACGGGGATGTCGCACACCATGACCCGCTTCGCCAACTGGCTCGGGAAGAACGCCGACGCCTTCATCGCGCTGGTGCTGGCGATCACCGTCGCGGTGCTCGGGCTCGGGGTGAACCTGCCGCACGAGGCGGAGATCACCAACAGCGCCATCCTGGCGGTGATCGCGCTGCTGGCCACCTCGGTGCTGCGCGACCGGGGCCGCCGCATCCCGGTGGAGGCCGAGGTCCGCGACACGCTGCGCGCGTCCGCGTCCACGCTCGACGAGCTGAGCGGCCGGCTGGCGCACATCGAGGAGTTCGAGAGCGTGCTGGCGGGCACCAAGCGGGCGCTGGACGAGACGGCGGTCGTGCGGGTGATCGGCGGCGGGCAGGTCGCGCAGGTGCTGGAGGAGGCGCGCCGCGACACCGACCGGTGGTTCTTCAAGGGCGGCACCGGGACCTACATCCGCGCCAAGACGCTGCCCGAGTGCGTGGCGGCCGCCCGCAGGGACCGGCGCACGCTGCTGTTCCGGCTGGAGATCCTCGACCCCACGAACGTGGAGGTCTGCGAGGCGTACGCGCGGCACCGGCGCTCGGTGTCGGACTCGCCGGACGCGACGGGCGAGAAGTGGACGCTGGAGCGCACCCGCAAGGAGGCGTACGCGACGCTCCTGGCGGCGTGCTGGCACAAGCAGCGCTTCGGGATGCTCGACATCGACATCGGCTTGGCGCGGACGATGACGACGCTGCGCTACGACCTGGCGTCGTCGCGGCTGGTGGTGACCCGCGACGACCCGCGCGGCGAGGCGCTGGTGGTCGACAACGACAAGTTCTACTACAGCTGGGTGAGCGCCGAGCTGCAGACGAGCCTGGATCAGGCGCGCCGGGTGCCGGTGGAGCAGGCGCGGCTGGCGCCGCTGGACGACGAGCCGACCGTCGAGGAGGTCCGCAAGCTCTTCGAGGTGATCGGGATCGAGCTGGCGCACTCCTACACCGACCGGGACGTCATCGAGATCATCCGGAAGGCGCTGCGCGCGAAGGACCCGTACGAATGACCGGGCCGCGCCCCCGGCCGCGGGGAGGACGTGGCGGGCCGGGATGAGGTACGAGGAGATCCGAGGGGAGATCCGCGCCGGCCGGGCCGCGCGGACGCTGCCGGCGTGGGCGGAGCGGGTCCTGGAGGACGTCGTCGCGGGCCGCTCGCCGGTCGCGGCGGTGCGCCACCCCCTGGGCTTCCTGTGCCTGCCGGTGGAGCGCAGCGGCGATCTCGGCGTGTGCCTGCACATCTGGACGCCGGAGGTGCGGCCCGCCCCGTCGACGACGTCGCCGGTGCACTGCCACAGCTGGGACCTGCTCAGCTTCGTCCTGTACGGGACGGTGCGGAACGTCCGGATGGACGTCCTCGAAGAGCCGGGCGCGGCTCCGGGCGGCGCCGCGGCGGCGGAGAGCGCCGGGCAGGTGTTCGAGGTGGTGAGCAGCGGCGACGTGGACGAACTGCGGGCGACGGGCCGCGCCGTCCGCTACCGTCCGGGCCCTTCGACGACGCATCGCACCGGGGAGTCGTACACGCTGCCCGCGGGGGTGTTCCACAGCACGCTGATCGAGGACGGCCTGGACGCGGCGACGGTGGCGCTGGGGCGGCAGACGCCCGGCGGCGGGGACCTGTCGCTCGGTCCGCTGGACGTCCCGACGCACCGGGTGCGGCGCTCCCGGTCCGATTCCGGCGACACGGTGCGGGCGCTGCGGCGCTCGGCGCACCGGATCGCGACCGCGCATCCCGGTCCCGCCGGGGTCGCGTCCCTGCCCGACGAACCGCCGTCCTCCGGCCCGTACGGGCGCCGGCACCGCTCGGCCCGCCGGTAGGCGGGCCCGTCAACGACTGGAGAGGCCCCGATGAGAACCGGCACCCCGTCACCGGCCCTCCCGGTCGATCTCTCGGAGGCCCGCCGGGTGGCGGTCGAGGCGGCGGAGGCGGCGGGGACGCTGCTGCGGTCGCGGGTGGACGGGCCGGTGGAGGCCCGTCCGAAGGGCACGGCCGGGGACGTGGTGACGGAGCTGGACACGGCCGCCGAGTCGCTGATCCTGGAGCGGCTGCGCGCGTCATATCCGGGGCACCGCATCATCGCGGAGGAGTCCGGGATCCTGGACGGCGCGCCGGGCGAGGAGATGGTGTGGCTCGTCGATCCGCTGGACGGCACCAACAACGTCGCCATCGGGATGCCGGTGTACGCGGTCGGCCTGGCGCTGTGTGCGCGCGCGGAGCCGGTGCTGGGCGTCGTCCACGACCCGGTGACGGGTCGCACCTGGTCCGCGCTGAACGGCGGGGGCGCGCAGGGCCCTGACGGGGCGCCGCTCACGCTGCCGGAGCGCCCGCGTCCGGGGCGGGAGCGCAACCCGGTGCTGGCGTGGACGCAGGGCCACCAGGTGGGACCGGGCGACACCGAGGCGTTCGGGCTGCGCTCGCGGGTGGAGGCCGGGTGCGCGCGGATGCTGCAGCTGTGGGCGCCGCTGGTGGGGTGGGCGATGCTGGCGCGCGGCGACATCGACGGGTTCGTCGGCTACCTGCCGGAGATCGTGGACCTTCCGGCGGGGGCGCTGCTGGCGGCGGAGGCGGGCGCGGAGCTGCGCCGCCTGGACGGGGCGCCGTACGAGCTGGGCATCGACCGGCCGCCGTCGGAGCTGAGCTTCGTCGCGGCGCGCCCGGAGCTGCTCGACCGCCTGCTGGAGACGGCCGCCTGGAGCGTCCCCTCCCCCTGAGCCGCCCCTCCCCCTGAGCCGCCCCTCTGAGCCTCCCTGGGGCGCGTCAGCGGGTGAGCAGCAGCGTCCCGACGGCGGCGGCGCAGCCCAGGACCGCAAGGGCCGCCCCGGTCAGGACGAACTTGCGCATCGGGACCCGGACGTCCCAGCGGCGGCACCACTCGAACCACAGGAGCGTGGCGAGCGACCCCCACGGGGTGATGACGGGCCCCACGTTCGTGCCGGCGAGCAGCGAGAGCAGCTGATCCTTGTTGGTCGCGGGCACGGCGGACTCGCCCGCGACGTAGGCGGGCAGGTTGTTCAGGACGTTCGACAGGCCCGCCCCCGAGAAGGCGGCGCGGAACGCTCCCGAGGCGCCGTCGTCGGTGCCGACGAGCGCGCGCATCGCGTCGTCGAGGCCGTAGCGCTCCAGCGTGGGGACGACCAGGAACAGCCCGGTGACGAACACCATCAGCTGCCACGGGATCAGCGCCGGGCGCAGCGCCGAGCGGTCCCGTACGGCGAACGCCGCGACGGCCACTGCGGCGGCCACCGTGGTCGCTATGCCGAGCTGGATCCCGGTGTGGACGCCCGCAAGGATCGCGCCGATGAACAGCAGGCACGCGACGCCGGTCGCGGAGAACAGCACCCGGTCGCGCACGGGGACGGGTTCCGGCGGGTCGTAGGCGTCCTCTCCGCGCATGCGGCGCCGCCAGTAGAACACCCACAGCAGCGCCATGGTGACGGCCAGGACCGCCGCCTGCGGCAGCCACATCCGCGCGGCGAACGCGGGGGTCTCCAGGGCCACGCGGTCGGAGGCGAGCAGGTTCGTCAGGTTGGAGACCGGCAGCAGCAGGCTGGCGGTGTTGGCGAGCCACACGGTCGTCATGGCGAGGGGCAGAGCCGCGATCCGCGCGCGCGCCGCGAGCGCCAGCATGACGGGCGTGAGCAGTACCGCCGTCGTGTCGAGGTTGAGGAAGATGGTGTTGATCGACGCGAACGCCACGCACAGCAGGAACAGGGCGGCGTAGCGGCCGCGCCCGGCGCGCGCCACCCGCTGGGCGATGGCGTCGAAGACGCCGGCCTCCTTGGTCAGCTCCGCGAGCACGATGATCGCGAACAGGAACAGCAGCAGCGGCGCGATGCGCCCGACGCTGGAGCGCGCGGTCTCGGCGGGCAGCGCACCGGTCGCGACGAAGACGAGGCCGAGCGCGAGGACGCCGATGCGGATCCAGTCGAGGACGCCCAGCGAGCGGGCCGCGCGGCGGACGGTCTCGATCGGGGGCGACACGCGCGCCATGATCCCATAACCCGGCCGGTGCGCCGGCGGCTCACCGGGCCGATGCGCTCGAGATCGCCTTCCCAGGCGCGATACTGGCGGCATGACTCCCCCCGGCGGCCGTCCACGGCAGGAGCGTCCCACCGACTTCTTCATCAGCTACTCCCCCGCGGACGAGCGGTGGGCGTCCTGGATCGCCTGGCAGCTGGAGGCGGCCGGGCACCGGACGATGATGCAGGCGTGGGACTTCGTGCCCGGCACGAACTTCATCGACTTCATGGACCGGGGGCTGTCGGAGGCCAAGGCCGTGGTGGCGGTCCTGTCGCGCAACTACCTGCGCTCGCGGTACGGCCGGCTGGAGTGGATGGCGGCGCTGCGGGCCGACCCGGACGACCCGGCCCGCAAGCTCGTCACCGTCCGGATCGAGGACTGCCCCATCGACGGGCTGCTGTCGACGATCACCTACGTGGACCTGGTCGGCGTCGAGGACCCCGACGAGGCGCGCGGGCTGCTGATGCGGCGCATCCAGGAGGCGCTGATCGGCCACGCGCGCCCCTCGGACGGCCCGGGCTTCCCGGGGGGCGGGCGGGGGGCCGCGGGCGGCCCTGCGGCGATCGTGGGCGGCCGGGAGGGCGAGGGGTCCGCCGGGGACGGGCGCGCCGGGCCGGGACGCCAGGAGCCGGGCGGCGAGCGCCCGGCGCGCCGCGCGCCGGTGGCGGCGCCGGCGTTCCCCTCCGCGCGCGGCGGCGAGGAGCGCCGCGAGCGGCTGAGCGTGCTGCACGTGTCGGGCCCGCGGTTCGGCCGGACCCTCGCCGAGCCGGGCGAGCCGACGACGGCGGCGGAGCTGCAGGACCGCATCTGGAGCGACGTGACCCGGCTCGCCGACGCCGGCGTCCCCCGCCCGGACCTGCTGGTCGTCACCGGCAACCTCACCCACTCCGGCAGCCGCAAGGAGTTCGCCGAGGCGCTGTCGTTCCTGACGAGCCTGCGCGCCCTGCTCGGCCTGGAGGCGCAGCGCGTCGCGGTGGTGCCGGGCACGCACGACGTGACCCGCGCGGCCTGCCAGGCGTACTTCTCCAGCTGCGAGGCCGACGACATCGAGCCGCAGCCGCCCTACTGGCCGAAGTGGCGGCACTTCGCGAACCTGTTCAAGGAGTTCTACCAGGGCCTCGACGCGCTGATCTTCGACAGCGCGCAGCCCTGGACGCTGTTCCCCGTCCCCGACCTGAAGGTCGTCGTGGCGGGGCTCAACTCGACGCTCCCGCAGTCGCACCGCGAGGAGGACCGGTACGGGCGGGTCGGGCAGGCGCAGGCCGCCTGGTTCAACGAGCGGCTCCGCCACTTCGAGGACGAGGGATGGCTGCGGCTCGGCGCGGTGGAGCACACGCCCATCGCCGGGGAGCCCGGGGCGCTGCGCGACCCCGAGACGGTGGAGACGCTGCTGAGCGGCCACGTCAACCTGTTCTTCCAGGGCACCGAGTCCGATTTCGGCGCCGTGCCGCTGCTCGGCTCCGGCGTCCCGTCCGTCCCGGCGCTCGGCCCCGGGCGGCACCAGACCGTCGTGCTGCGCCCGGACGGCCTGGAGCGGTGGATCCCCGAGGACGCCGCCAGGCGCGGCCCCGAGCGCCTCGCCGTCGCCTGGTCGAAGACCGCGGGAACGTTCCCGCCCCGGGCGGCGGCGGCACCGGCGGGACCGGCCGGCCCCCTCCCCGGGCTCGGCGCCGGCGAGGTCCCGGACCGTCCCGCCGACCCGGCGCCCGACCCCACGGCCCGGCTGCTGGACCGGCTCACCGAGGCGTGCGAGACCCGGTTCGAGCGCGCGACGATCCGCCGCGTCGTCCCGCCGCCCCGCGAGGACGGCCGCGCCGACCCGCCGCACCTGCTGCTCACCCACCTGGAGGACGGGTTCGTCCGGCAGTACCGGATCGGCGCGCACGTCGGGCAGGTGACCGCGGAGGACGTGGACGCGTTCGTCCGGCACGTGCACGCCGACGGCGCCGACCACGGGTCGGAGCTGGTCTACCTCGGTCCGGTGCCGCCGCGGTCGCTGCGCGAGGACGCGCTGCGCCGCGGCATCCGGGTCCGCAGCCTCACCGAGTTCCAGGGGCTGCTCGACCTTTCGGAGTACGTGTCGGCGCAGACGGCGCGGCTGTCGGCGGGCGGGCTGTACCCGCCGTCGCTGTACGTCCCGCAGCGGTACCGGGAGCTGGACCGGTTCCGCCCGGACGCGCCGTCCGCCGAGACCTCCGGCGCGCCCGCCGCCGAGACCTCCGGCGGGGCGTCCGGCGGGGCGGGCGTCGGCGTCGAGGAGGACGTCGTCGGGGAGATGCTGCGGCTGCTGGCCGCCGACCACGGCCGGTTCCTGCTGCTGCTGGGCGACTTCGGCCGCGGTAAGACGTTCGCGCTGCGCGAGCTGGCCCGCCGCATCCCCGAGGAGCTGCCGCACGTCGTCCCGATCCTCATCGAGCTGCGCGCGCTCGACAAGGCGCACTCGGTGGACGGTCTCGTCGCCGCGCACCTGGCCAACCACGGCGAGGAGCTGATCGACCTCAAGGCGTTCCACTACATGCTGCGGCAGGGCCGCATCGTGCTGCTGTTCGACGGGTTCGACGAGCTGGTCACCCGGGTGACCTACGACCAGGCCGCCGACCACCTCGACACCCTGCTCCAGGCCGCGCAGGACAAGGCGAAGATCGTCGTGGCGAGCCGCACCCAGCACTTCAAGTCGCAGGCGCAGGTGCTCACCGCCCTCGGCGAGAAGGTCGGGGTGCTGCCGCACCGGCGCGTCCTCGGGCTGGAGGAGTTCACGCCCCGGCAGGTCCGCTCTTACCTGGTCAACCGGTACGGCGACGAGGAGGCCGCCGACGCCCGCCTCGGCCTGCTGTCGGGCATCGAGGAACTGCTCGCGCTGACCTCCAACCCCCGCATGCTCAGCTTCATCGCCGACCTCCCCGAGGACCGGCTCCGCGCCGTCGCGCAGGCCCGCACCACGGTCAGCCCCGCCGACCTCTACCAGGAGATCCTGTCGTCGTGGCTGGCGTACGAGGCCGAGCGGGTCCGCGGCAGCGGCGGGCCGTCCGGGCTCGCCGTCGACGACATGTGGGAGGCGGTCGGCACGCTCGCGCTGCGGCTGTGGGAGGGCAACGAGCAGTTCCTGCGCCTCGCCGAGCTCGCCGACGTCGCCGACACCCTCACCGGCCTCGCCGAGGGACGCCTGTCGCCGCACCAGGTGACGCACGCGGTCGGCGCCGGCAGCCTGCTCGTCCGCACCGACGAGGGCCTGTTCGGGTTCATCCACGGCTCGGTGGTGGAGTGGCTCGTCGCCCGGCACATCGCCGACGCGTTCGCCCGCGGCGCCGTCCCCGCCGCCCTGAGTCGCCGCGCGCTGTCCCAGCTCACCGTGGACTTCCTCTGCGACCTCGCCGACACCCGCGCCTGCCAGGACTGGGCCGCCGGCGTCCTCGCCGACCCCGGCGCCGACGACACCGCCCGCGCCAACGCCATCCGCGTCACCACCCGGCTCCGCACCCCCGCCCGCACCGACCTGCGCGGCGCCCGCCTGCAGGGCGAGGACCTGTCCTACCGCGACCTGCACGAGGTCGACCTGACCGGCGCCGACCTCACCGACGCGCAGCTCGTCGGCGCGAACCTGTCGCGCGCGGTGCTGCGGGACGCCTCGCTCGCCGGGGCGCGGCTCGACGAGGCGAAGCTGACCGGCGCGGACCTGCGCGGCGCCGACCTGTCCCGGGCCCGCCTCGCCCGCGCCGACCTGCGCGACGCCGCCATCGAGGGCAGCCGCTGGACGCGCGCCGCGCTCGTCGACGCCGACCTGCCCGACCGGATCGCGACCGCGCCGGAGCTGCGCGAGGCCGCCATCGCGCCCGGCCGCCCCATCGACATCCAGGTCGCGCCCGCCGCCGTCGGCGTCCCCTACGGCTTCCACTTCCAGACCAGCCGGCTGCCGCAGCCGCTCGCCTACAGCCCCGGCGGGTCCGTCCTCGCCGTCGGCAGCGAGGACGGCGGCGTGCTCGTCTGCGACGCCGTCACCGGCACCCCGCTGCGCACCCTCCAGGGCCACCGCGACCGCGCCTACGCGGTGGCGTTCGACCGCGACGGCGACCTCCTCGCCAGCGGCTCCGCGGACGGCACCGTCCGCATCTGGGACCTGGCGAGCGGACGGTGCCGGCACACCCTCACCGTCCACCCCGAAGGCGTGTGGCCCGTCGTCGTCGGCGGGCACGCGCCCGCCGGCGGGAGCCTGGTGGCGGCGGGCGCCGCCGACGGCACGATCCGGATCTGGGACGCCGCCACCGGCGAGCACCTCCACGACCTGTCCGGGCACACCGCGCCCGTCTACACCGCCGTGTTCGACCCCGCCGGCTCCCTCATGGTCACCGGCGACGCGGGCGGCACCCTGCGGGTCTGGGACCTCGCCACCGGCGCGCTGCGGCGCGAGCTGACCGGCCACCGCGGCGCGGTGTTCCGCGCCGTGTTCCACCCCGGCGGCTCGATGCTGGCGGCCGGCGACGAGGCCGGCGTCGTCCGGCTCTGGGACATCCGCACCGGCGAGATCCGGCAGGAGCTGCTCGGCCACACCGGCCGCGTCTACGCCATCGCGTTCCACCCCGGCGGCGACCTGCTGGTCACCGGCGACACCGACGGGTCCGTCCGGCTCTGGGAGGACGGCCGGCCCCGCGCCGCCCTCGCCGGCCACGGCGGCGGCATCTACCAGGCCGCCTTCAGCCCCGACGGCGGCCGCCTCGCCACCGCCGACAGCGCCGGGTCCGTCCGGCTGTGGGACCCCGCAACGGGCCGGCAGCGCCTGGAGCTCGCCGGGCACCGCGGCGCCGTCTGGCCGTTCGCGTTCCGCCCCGACGGCCACCAGCTCGCCACCAGCAGCAACGACGGCACCGCCCGGCTGTGGGACGCCGAGACCGGCCAGTGCCGGACGGTGCTGCGCGGCCACGGCCGCCGCGTCACCGGCGTCGCGTTCAGCCCGGACGGCGGGCTGCTGGCCTCCAGCGGCAACGACGGCCTCGTCCGGCTGTGGGAGCCGCGCACCGGCCGGATGGTCCGGGAGCTGCGCGGCGCCGCCGACAACCTCACCTCCGCCGCGTTCAACGGCCGCGACTCCCAGCTCGCGACCGCCACCAACGACGGCGGCGTCCACCTGTGGCAGGCCGGCACCGGCACGTTCGAACGGGAGCTGAACGTCGAGACCGACCACGTGTGGGCGCAGGCGTTCGCGCCCGACGGCGACGTCCTCGCCACCGCCAACGACGACGACAGCGTCCGGCTCTGGTACTGGACGAGCGGCCGCGAGATCGTCAACCTCGCCGACCACCGCGGCCGGGTCCGCTCCATCTGCTTCCACCCCGGCGGCGGCGCCGTCGCGACCGGCTGCGACGACGGCGTGGTCCGGCTGTGGGAGCCGCGCACCGGCGAGCTCCTCCGGATGCTGCGCGGCCACGCCGACCGCGTCTACCAGGTCGCGTTCGCGCCGTCCGGCGACGTCCTCGCCAGCGCCAGCAACGACGGCACCGTCCGGCTGTGGGACCCGTCGTCCGGCGAGGCGCTGCACGAGCTGCGCGGCCACGTCGGCCGCCTGTGGACGACCGCGTTCCACCCGTCCGGGGAGATGCTCGCCAGCGCCGGCGACGACCTCGTCGTCCGGCTCTGGGACCCCGCGACCGGCCGGCCGCTGCACACCCTCACCGGCCACACCCGGCGCGTCTGGTCGGCGGCGTTCAGCCCCGACGGGACGCAGCTCGCCACCGCCGGCGACGACGGCGCCGTCATCCTGTGGGACGTCTCCGACCGCGCCGCCCCGGTCCGCCGCGCGACCCTCCTCGGCCTCGCCGAGGGCTGGGCCGCGCTCGCGCCCGACGGCCGCTACAAGTGGGAGGGCAACGCCACCGCCGAGTTCTGGTACGCCGTCGGCATGTGCCGCTTCGAACCCGGCGAGCTCGACGACTACCTCCGCGAGGTCCGCCAACTCCCCATGGACGCTGCCTTTTAGCAACCCCGGCCCAGGGGCCTCGCCTGGCGGCTCGGCCCCTGACCGTGCTTGTGCGAGCGCGACCTCGCTTCGCGAGCTTCCCGGTGGGGGCTCGCCTTCGGCATCGCCCCCACCGGTCAGATAACGCGCTCGCGTGACGGCTCAGGTCCGCTCGCGCCACAGCTCGGGCCTGCTCGCGTTACGGCTCGGGCCTGCTCGCGTTACGGCTCGGTTCCGCTCGCGCCACGGCTCGGGGCCGCTCGCGTGACGGGTCAGGTCTGCTCGCGGGCGGTCTTGTCGGCGGCCTGGCGGGTGAGGGTCTCCCAGAGGGCGTCGACCTGGGACTTCAGGTCGTCCAGGGTGCCGGAATTGTCGATCACGTGGGTGGCGACGGCGCGGCGCTGCTCCCGGGTGGCCTGGTTCGCCATGCGGGCGCGGGCGTCCTCCTCGGTCATGCCGCGGCGGGACGTCAGCCGGTCCAGCTGGGTCTCCTCGGGCGCGTCCACGACCACCACCGCGTCGTACATGCCGGCGAGGCCGTTCTCCGCCAGCAGCGGGACGTCGTAGACGACGATCGCGTCGGCGGGCGCGGCGTCCATGAGCTCCTGCATCCGCTCCCCGACCAGGGGGTGGACGATGGCGTTCAGCGCGGCGAGCCGGTCCGCGTCGGCGAACACGATCCTGCCGACGCGCTCCCGGTCGAGGGCGCCGGACGGCAGCAGCACCTCCTCGCCGAACTCGGCGGCGACCGCGGCGAGACCCGGCGTGCCCGGCTCGACCACCTCGCGGGCGATCTTGTCGGCGTCGATGACCACCGCGCCGCGCTCGTCCAGCCGCGCGGACACCTCGCTCTTACCCGACCCGATTCCGCCGGTGAGTCCCACTTTCAGCACGCGCCCACCCTAGCGCCGGCGGGACCGGCCGCGGATCAGGGGGTTTCGGCGGGGACGAGGGTCTTGCGCATGTGCACGAGCGTCAGGTGCGCGGCGACCCGCTCGCGGTGGGGGGGGGGGTTTCCGAGCCGCCCGGACAGGGGCGGGGTGCCCGCGCGGAGGGGCCCGCGGTACAGCACGCACGCGGCGGCGCGGCCCCCGC
>NZ_JBEYYT010000150.1:19068-20411 GCF_040645715.1 Spirillospora sp. NPDC046719
GTTTTTATTTTGTTTTGTGGTGTTGTTCTTTTCTTCTCCCTCGCGGCACCAGAGGCCGCGCCCCCGCCGGGGGGCGCGCGCCCGCCCCCCCCCCCCCCGCCGGTACAGGCGCAGGTTGCCCTCGCTGAGGTGCCCGGTGAACAGCACGCACGCGTCGGCGCGGCCCGCGACGCGCTCCTCCAGCTCCCGCATCAGCCGCCCGCCGATCCCGCGGCCCTGCAGGTCCGGCGCGACGACGAGCCGCCCCACCAGGCAGGTGTGGTCGCTGAACTGGGCGCGGACGGCGCCGGCCATCCGGCCGCCGAGCACCGCCTTCAGCACCACGGCGTCGCCCTCCAGCACCTTGTGGAGCTGCTCCAGCGACTCCACCAGCGGCGGGATGAACGGGTCGCCGTACAGCTGCGCCTCGGAGACGTAGGCGGCGCGCTGCAGCGTCAGCAGCTCGCCGGCGTCGGCCGGCACCGCCGCCTCGACCGTCGCCGTGCTCGCGTCCCCGCTCCCGGGCCCCGCGTCCCGCATGGTCGCCTCACTTCCCGATCCGGAGCGTCACCGCGACCGGATAGTGGCCGGACGCCCCCGAACGGGGAACGTCGTAGTCGGTGAACATCACCCCGTCGGAACCGAAGACGTAGTCGGTGCGGTCGCCGTCGACGGAGGTCGGGGACGCGTCGCCGCCGAGCGCGGCGTTCCGCAGGTCCGTCCCGTCGGTCATGCCGGTGACCTCGGGGCTGCCGGGCCCGGCGCCGAAGTCGCCGCCGATGACGGTCCGGGGCGCGCCGCCCCAGGCGCGCAGCAGCGCCGCCACCTCGCGGGACCGCTCCTCGCTCTGCCCGTCGCCGCCCTGCAGGCGGGTCGACCAGACGTCCATCGTGCTGCCGCCGACGGCCAGCCGCGCCCACACGTACCCGCGGATCTGCGACCAGTCGCCCTTCTGCATCCGGCCCGTGCCGGAGCTGCGGACGGGCAGCGAGGTCAGGATCGCGTTGCCGAACTGGCCGTCCGCCGCGGGCCCCCAGATCAGCTTCATGCCGAGCCGCCGCGACAGCCAGACGCCGAGGTCGGCGGTGCCCGACAGCAGCGACCCGCGGCTCGCCTCCTGCAGCAGGACGACCTGGGCGCGCTGCCCCTCGATGGTGCGGGCGACGCCCTCGGGGTCCAGCCGGCCCTTCTGGTTGATGGCGTCCTCGATGTTGTAGCTGAGCAGGCGGACCTGGCCGGGGACGGGCCCGGCCTTCGCCGTCCCGTCCGGCGCGGCCACCGTGAACACCACGGTGCCGAGCAGCAGGGCGAGCGCGGCGGCGCCGCCGGTCAGCGCGCGCAGCGGCGCGCGCGCGGGCAGCGGG
>NZ_JBEYYT010000151.1:0-6086 GCF_040645715.1 Spirillospora sp. NPDC046719
GAGGCGCCGCGCACGTCGCGGGTCAGGGCGCGGACGCGCCGGCCGGCCGCGAGGAGGTGCCGGACGGCCGCGCCGCCCTGCTTCCCCGTGGCCCCCGTCACCAGGATGATCCTGTCGTCGCGCCGGACGCGGCCGCCGCTCCGCTCACTGCTCTGCTCGATCATGAAGACCAGCCTGGCCCGCGCCCTCGGCTCGGAGAAGTGGCCCATCTGCCACCCATCGCAGTTTTCGTGCCATCCTGGCGGCATGCCCTCGTTCCAGCGCATCGCCGCCTACGCCCCGAAGGGGGTCACCGCGCTGAGCCTCGGGATCGCGAACTCGGTGTTCGGTCCCCGCGACGGCGTCCCGCCGTTCGATCTCGGTCTCTGCGCCGAGCGGCCGGGCCCGCTGCGCACCGAACTCGGTCTCGAGGCGCACATCGGCCACGGACCCGAGCTGATCGCCTCGGCCGACCTCGTCCTGCTGCTGCCCGGCGCGGGGTTCCGCGACGCGCCCCCGGACGTCGTGGAGGCGCTCCGGGAGGCCCACGGAAGGGGCGCGACCATCGCGGCCCATTGCGTCGGGACGTTCCTGCTCGCGGCGGCCGGGCTCGCGGACGGCCTCGACGTCACGACGCACTGGCGCCACGCCGCCGAACTCGCGGCGGCGCACCCGCGGGTCACCGTCCGCCCGGACGCCCTCTACATCGACCACGGCGCGGTCGTGACCGGGGCAGGGGCGGCGGCGGGCCTGGACCTCTGCCTCCACCTGCTGCGCCGGGACCACGGCGCCGCCCTCGCCAACCGGGTGGCGCGCGACCTCGTGACGCCGCCGCACCGGGACGGCGGCCAGGCCCAGTACATCGACGCGCCCGTCCCGTCCGACGGGGACGACCGGCGGCTGGCCGACGTGATCGCGTGGGCGCGCGGCAACCTGGACCGGCGGCTGCCGGTGGACGAGCTGGCGGCGCGGGCACTGATGAGCCGCCGGTCGTTCGCGCGCCGGTTCAAGGCCGCGACCGGCGCGACGCCCCACGCGTGGCTGCGCGCGCAGCGGCTCGACCTGGCCGAGGAACTGCTGGAGACGACGGACCTGCCGGTCCGGGAGGTCGCCCGCCGGGTCGGCTACCGCGACGCGGCCGTGCTCCGCGAGCAGTTCGCGCTGCGCCGCGGCGTCCCGCCCCGCACCTACCGCCGCACCTTCTCCCAGAGCCGGCCCGCCGCGCGGTGACCGCCGACGGCCCCGGCGGCCCCTACGCTCCGGCCGTGGTCCGGTCGTCTCGCGGGTGCGCGTTCGTGGTCCGGTAGCGGCCGGGGGTGATGCCGTACTCGCGCTTGAACGCGGCGGCGAAGGCGACGTCCGAGGAGTAGCCGGCCCGCCGCGCCACCACGCGCAGCGGCATGCCGGACTGGCGCAGCAGCCGCGCCGCGATCGTCATGCGCCACCAGGTCAGGTAGGTCAGGGGCGGCTGCCCGACCAGGGCGGTGAACCGGTTGGCGAAGGCGGCGCGGGACAGCCCCGCCCGCGCGCCGAGTTCGGCGACCGTCCAGGGCCGGTCGGGCGCGTCGTGGATGGCGGTGAGGGCCGCGGCGATCGCCGGGTCGGTGAGCGCCACCGTCCAGCCGGTCGCGGCCGGGTCCTCGGTCCGCTCCTCGAACCAGGCCCGCAGGATGTAGAGCAGCAGCGTGTCGAGCAGCGCCGGCACGATGGCCCCCGCTCCGGGGCGCGCCCGCCCCATCTCGTCGCCGAGCAGGTCGACGGCCGCGCGCAGCGAGGGATGGCGTCCGATCCGGGCGGGCAGGTGGACGACGGGCGGGACCTCCGCCAGCAGGGGGTGCGCCCTGCTGCCGTCCAGCAGGTAGGCACCGCACAGCACGATCGCGGGAGCGCCGGTGCCCTCCGGCCCGGCCTTCGGGCGCCGCATGTCGAAGTCCACCAGCGGGCTTCCGGGGTGGTCGGCCAGTCCGTGCGTGCCGGCCCCGTGCAGGAACGCCACGTCCCCGACGCCGAGCCGGATCGGCGGGGCGCCGTCCGGAGGCAGCAGCCAGCACGACCCCTCCAGCACGACGTGGAACGCGCCGCCGCTGTCGGCGGTGAAGCGCATGCCCCACGGCGCGCGCAGCTCGTGGCGGTTGGCGTGCGGCCGTCCGGCGTGCATGGCGGTGATCGTGTCGCTGAGGACGTCCATGGCGGAAGTCTAGATGCCGAGACGATCGCTGGGTCCTGCCAGACGATCACTTATTGAAGGTCTCGGAGGCGGGCTCCTACGGTGGCATGACCCGGCTCGCATCGGCGCGGCCGGCCCGACCAAGGGGATCCGTGATGACCAAGGCAGTGTTCTTCGACGAGCTCGGCGGCCCGGAGGTGCTCCGGCTGCGGGAGGTGGCGCCCGGCGAACCCGGAAAGGGCGAGGTCCGCGTCCGCGTCGACGCGATCGGCCTGAACCGGGCAGAGGCCAATTTCCGGTCCGGCACCTATGTCTACCAGCCGAACCTTCCCGGGTCCGGGATCGGCTACGAGGCGGCCGGCGTCGTGGAGGCGGTCGGCGAAGGCGTCGACGGCCTCGCGCCCGGCGACGCCGTCAGCGCCGTGCCCGCCTTCCTCATGACCGAGTACGGGACCTACGGGGAGTCGGTCGTCCTCCCGGCGCACGCGCTGGTGCACCGGCCCGCCGGGGTCGACGCGGTGACCGGGGCCGCCACCTGGATGGCCTACACCACCGCCTATGGCCTCCTGGTCGAGTTCGGCGGAACCGAGCCCGGCGATACCGTGCTCGTCAACGCGGCCTCCAGCAGCGTCGGCCTCGCCGCCATCCAGGTCGCCAACCACCTCGGCGCCATCCCCATCGCCACCACCCGCACCGGCGCCAAGAGGCGGCGGCTGCTGGACGCGGGCGCCGCCCACGTCATCGCGGTCCAGGAGCAGGACCTCCTCAAGGAGATCGACGCCGCCACCGGCGGCCGCGGAGTGGATCTGGCCGTCGACGCCGTCATGGGCCCGGCGGTCGACACCCTCGTTCAGGCGGTCGCCCCGGACGGCACCCTCCTGTTCTACGGCTGGCTGGACCCCACCCCCGCGCCGATGCCCATCGCCCCCGACTTCCGGGGCCGCACCATCCGGACCTACGCCTTCACCGAGCTCACCGTCGACAGCGAGCCCCGGCTGCGCCGCGCGAAGCACTTCATCAACGCGGGCCTGCGCTCCGGCTCCCTCTCCCCCGTGATCGACCGCACCTTCGACCTGGCCGACGTCGTCGCGGCCCACCGCCATCTGGAGTCCAACACCCAGTTCGGCAAGATCGTCCTCACGGTCGAGCACTAGCGCGCTCCTCGCCCGGCGCCGCAGC
The DNA here is from genome assembly GCF_040645715.1 of Spirillospora sp. NPDC046719. NCBI lineage: Bacteria > Bacillati > Actinomycetota > Actinomycetes > Streptosporangiales > Thermomonosporaceae > Spirillospora > Spirillospora sp. NPDC046719. The sequence continues at coordinate 3,326 of NZ_JBEYYT010000151.1, forward strand.
GCCGGGCGTCAGCGGGCCCTCGGGTCGTGGTGGGCCAGCAGCACGCGCGCCATGCGCGCGAACTCGGCCCGGTCCGCGGCGGGCAGCGGGGCCAGGAGGTCGGCGTCCAGCTCGACGGCGCGGCGGCCGATCGCGTCCAGCTCCGCCCGGCCCTCGGCGGTCGGCTCGACCACGTAGCGGCGCCGGTCGGACGGGTCGCGCTCGCGCCGGACGAACCCGGCCGCCTCCAGCCGGCCGACCACCTCCACCAGGTCGCTCGGGTCGATGCGCAGCCGCGCGCCCAGCTCCCGCTGGGAGGCCGGGGCCGCGTCGTCCAGCGCGGACAGCACGGCGAAGTGCCACAGGCCGAGGCCGTGCTCGTCCATCAACCGGCCCATCCGGACCCGGCCGGCCCGGCCCACCTGGGCCAGCACGAACGTGGTGATCGCGAGCAGGCGGGGCGGCAGCGGGCCCGCGGTGTCGTCCATCCCCCTATTGTAGGGTTACCCCCATCATTGGTGAACACCCATGAATTGGAGGCGGCATGGACGCGCTCTACCCGCGCCTGCTGGTGGACGACTTCGACGCCTGCGCCCGGTTCTACACCGCGGCGCTGGACGAGCTGCTCGGCATCCGGCCCGTCAAGATGCTCCCCGCCGCGCAGTACGCCAACTGGGATCACGAGGACGAGTGCGTCCTGGTCCTGATGGGGCGCGCCCGCATGGCCGAGGCGGTGGGCACCGCGGACCTGCCCGCCCCGTCCGGGCAGGACGGCTCGATGCTGGTGTTCCGCGTCGACGACGTCGAGAAGGCCGCCGCCGCCCTGGCCGAGCTCGGCGGGCGGGTGGTGGCCGCGCCGGCGGACCGTCCGGAGTGGGGGGCCGGGCTGCGGACCGCGCACCTGCGCGACCCCGGCGGCAACCTGCTCGAACTCCAGTCGTACTGACCCGCCCCCGAAAGGGATCAGCGCGGGAGCAGGTGCCGGCACGGGCGTCGCGGGACGGGCACCGCGAGAGGGCACCGCGGTACGGGGGCGTGGGGGCCGGCGGGGGGGGGGGGGGGCCGGGCGGCCCCCGGGGGTGGCCGGACGCCGCGCACAACGCCCGCGGGGGGGGGGGGGGGGGGGCCCCCCCGCCCCCGACCCCGGTGTGAGCCCGTACGCCGATCACATCACCCGAGGGGAGGCGGGCGCTTGTCCCTCATCGACGAAAAGGAGAGCGCCACCCCGCCGGAAAATGACTGGACGCGCGCCGTCAGTCCCCGTTGCGGGACGCCTCGGCCAGCGGCAGCAGCACCTGGAAGCGGGTGTCGCCCGGCAGCGACTCCACCTTGATGTCGCCGCCGTGCCGGTCGGCGACGATCCGCCAGGAGATGTCGAGCCCGAGGCCCGTCCCCTGCCCCACCGGCTTGGTGGTGAAGAACGGCGTGAAGATCCGGTCGATGTCCTCCTCGGGGATCCCGCAGCCGGTGTCGGCGATCTCCACCATCGCTTGGTCGTTCACCCGGGACGTCCGGATGGTGAGCGTGCCCTGGCCGTCCATCGCGTACAGCGCGTTCACGATCAGGTTCGTCCATACCTGGTTCAGCTCCGCCGCGTACACCGGGACGGGCGGCAGCGACTCGTCGTAGACGGTCTTGACCGTCACCCCCGGCCCGAACTTGCGCTTGAGCATCGTCAGCGTGCTGTTCAGCAGCTCGCGCAGGTCGACCCGCTGGTAGGCGGCCCGGTCCAGCTGCGAGTACTGGCGCGCGGAGTCCAGCAGCGCGGTGATCCGGTCCATCGCCTCGGAGATCTCCGCCTGGAGCTGCCCGACCTCCATCACCTCCGCCAGCCACCGGATCGCCGAGGGCAGGTGCTCGCCGGCCGCCTCCGCGACCTCCTCGGCCTGCTCCACCCCGACCCCGGCGGAGACGAGGCCGGGCGCCAGGTCCCAGGCGTCCGCGACGCCGTGCTCCTCCAGCCAGTCGCCCAGCTCGTCCTCGGCGTCGCTGACCTCCAGCGGGCTGCGCCGCGCGCCCGGCGCCGCGGGCAGCGTGGGCCGCAGCGCCACGAGCGCCGCCAGCCGCGTGCAGTCGGCGCCCTGCGCGGCGAGGTCGGCGAGGCTCTTCTGCGCCGCGAGCAGCCGGTCGCCGAGCTCGGCGCTGGCCCGCGCCGCGGCCGCCGCCGGGTTGTTCAGCTCGTGGGTGAGGCCCGCGGTGATCGTGCCGAGCGCGGTGAGCCGCTCCCGCTGGTCGACGGACCGGCGCAGGTTCGTCATCCCGAAGAAGATCCCGGCCAGCAGGTGCGTGGCCATCGGGAACCACTTGCGGACGGCCTTGCTGAACTTGCGGGCCGGCAGCACGAACACCCGCGACGGGCGCGTCGCCCGGAGCGTGTGCTGGTACTTCTGCTCGATCTGGTCGTCCAGGTACGCCTGGACGGCGCCGCCGTAGGTGCCGGGCCGCGACGTCCGGCTCGTCTCGACGCTGTGGTCCCGGACGAGCTGGCTCATCACCATCTCGCCCTCCAGCAGCACGTACAGGAACTCGGCCGGATCGCCCTGCGCGCAGATCACCCCGTCGGCGGGGATCTCGGCGACGGTGCCGCAGGCCGACAGCCATTCGAGCTTCTCGTCGTCGAGGTCCTCGAAGAGGAACAGCGACCGGAGCTCCTCCGGCGATGCGGTGATGGTCATGCCTGCCTCCTCCGAGGGCTCACGCCTGTCACTTGCGGGGGGGCGTGCCCCCCCCCCCCCCCGGTCGCGTAGGAGAATACAGTTGGAATAATGGGTGGTGGATAGCC
>NZ_JBEYYT010000151.1:6096-20335 GCF_040645715.1 Spirillospora sp. NPDC046719
TCGAAACGGCCACTGCACAACCCCGGGTGTTGGGGTGTTGTTAAGGGCTCCATCATCGGGGGGCACACGATGTTCTGTGGGGGGGGCCCGCCCCCCCGCACCCCCCGGTTCGCTTCGCTCATGCCTGTTCCAGATAGCGGTGGACGAGCGCCACGGCCATGGCGCCGTCGCCCACGGCGGACGCCACGCGCTTCATCGACTCCGAGCGGACGTCCCCCGCCGCGAACACGCCGGGGACGCTGGTCTCCAGGTGGTACGGCTGGCGGGCCAGCGGCCACCCGGCCGGGCGGCGCCCGCCGGCGACCAGGTCGGGGCCGGTGACGACGTACCCGCGCGCGTCGCGCTCGACGAAGCCGTCCAGCCAGTCCGTGCCCGGCTCGGCGCCGATGAACACGAACAGCCAGTGGGCGTCGATCGTCTTCTTCCCGCCCGGCCACGCGAACGTGAGGCGCTCGAGCCGGTCGGCGCCCTCGGCGGCGCAGACCGTCTTGCCGGTGTGGACCTCGATGTTGGGCGTCTGCTCGATCTGCTCGATCAGGTAGTGCGACATCGACTTCTCCAGGCCGTCGGCCCGGACGATGATGTGCACCTTCTTGGCGTACTTGGCCAGGTGAACGGCCGCCTGGCCGGCGGAGTTGGCGCCGCCGACGACGGCGACCTCCTCGTCCGCGCACGACGGCGCCTCGGTGAGCGCCGCGCCGTAGTACACGCCCCGCCCGACGAAGTCGTCCACGCCCTCGGCGTTCAGCCGCCGGTACGACACGCCGCTGGCGAGGATGACGGCGTGCGCCGCGATCTCCGTGCCGTCGGCCAGCCGCGCCACCCGGGCCGTGCCGCGCGCCTCCAGCCCGACGACCTCCCCGGCCTGCAGCAGCTCGGCGCCGAACCGGTCGGCCTGCCGGCGCGCCCGGTCGGCGAGCTGCTGGCCGGTCACCCCGTCGGGGAAGCCGAGGTAGTTCTCGATCCGGGAGCTCTGCCCGGCCTGCCCGCCGAGCGCCCGCCGCTCCACCACGACGGTCTTCAGCCCCTCGGACGCCCCGTACACCGCGGCGCCGAGCCCGGACGGCCCGCCGCCCACCACGATCAGGTCGTAGAACCCCGTGGACGGGGTGCTCGGCAGCCCGATCACCGACGCCAGCTCCGCGTCCGACGGCGCGCACAGCGTGTCCCCGCCGGCCGTCACCACCAGCGGCAGCTCCGGCGAGCCCGCCGCCGCGATCAGCTCCGCGCCCTCCGGGTCGGTGTCCATCAGCCAGGTGTAGGGCGCCTGGTGGCGGGCCAGGAAGTCGCGGACCTCGTAGCAGCGGGCCGACCAGCGGTGCCCGACGACCCGCAGCTCGGCGGGCCGGGACCGGTCGGTGCGCCGCCACGCGTCCAGCTGCGCGTCGATCACCGGGTAGAACTTCTCCTCCGGCGGGTTCCACGGCTTCAGCAGGTAGTGGTCGAGGTCGACGACGTTGATCGCGCGGATCGCGGCGTCGGTGTCGGCGTAGGCGGTCAGCAGGACCCGGCGCGCGTACGGGAACAGGTCCATGGCGCGCTCGAGGAACTCCACGCCGTTCATCTCGGGCATCCGGTGGTCGGCGAGCAGGACCGCCGTGTCGTCGCCGCGCAGCCGCAGCTCGCTCAGCGCCTCCAGGGCCTGCCGCCCCGACTCGGCGCGGACGATCCGGTACGACTCGGCGTACCGGCGGCGCAGGTCCCGCGCGACCGCCCGGGACACGCCCGGATCGTCGTCGACGGTCAGCAGCACTGGTTTGGACAACGCGTCCCCCTCATCCCATGACATCCCCGGGCAAAAGCCTACGTGGCCCGGCCCGGCCGCGTCCCGCCCGCACCGGCCGGCCGGCACCCCGGCGCCCCGCGGCCGGGACCGCATCGGCAATGATCGTCGCATGGACCTGCGTGCAGCGCTGATCGGATACGGCACCGGGGGCTCGGTGTTCCACGCTCCCCTGATCTCCTCGGTGCCGGGGATGCGGCTCGCCGCGGTCGTCACGGGGAACCCCGAGCGGCAGCGCGCCGTCGCCGAGCGCTACCCGGAGACGACCGTCCTCGCCAGCCCGGACCGGCTGTGGGAGGCGTCCGGCGGCTACGACCTGGTGGTGGTCGCCGCCCCGAACCGGCAGCACGTCCCCCTCGCCCGCACCGCGCTGACCTCGGGGCTCCCGGTCGTCGTGGACAAGCCGGTCGCGGCGACGGCGGCGGACGCCCGGTCCCTCGCCGCGCTGAGCGCCGTCCGGGGGCTGCCGGTGATCCCGTTCCACAACCGGCGCTGGGACGGCGACTACCGGACCGTGCTGCGGCTGGCCGGCTCCGGCGCGCTCGGCGGGCTGCTGCGGTTCGAGTCCCGGTTCGAGCGGTGGCGGCCCGAGGTGAGGTCCGGCTGGAAGGAGAGCGCGGACCCGCGCGACGCCGGCGGCATCCTCTACGACCTCGGCTCCCACCTGATCGACCAGGCGGTCGCGCTGTTCGGCCGCCCCGACCGGGTCTACGCCGAGATCGACACGCGGCGGCGCGGCGCGGCGGCGCCCGACGACGTGTTCGTGGCGCTGGAGCACCGCGGCGGGACCCGCTCCCACCTCTGGATGAGCGCGACCGCCGCGCAGCTCGGGCCGCGGTTCCGCGTCCTCGGCGACCGCGCCGCGTACACGGTGAGCGGGATGGACGGGCAGGAGGAGGCGCTGCGCGCCGGCCTCACGCCGAAGGACCCCGGCTACGGCATCGCGCCGCCCGAGTCGTACGGCCTGGTCGGCACGCCCGGCGACGAGCGCCCGGAGCCGACCGCCCCCGGCGCCTACCACGAGTTCTACGCGGCGGTGGCGCGCACGCTGCGCGGCGAGGCGCCCCCGCCGGTCACCCTCGCCGACGCGATCACGGGGCTGGAGGTCATCGAGGCCGCCCTCCGCTCCGCCGGCGAGGGCGCCGTCGTCGGCACCCGCCCGGAGTGACGGCCGGTCAGTAGCGGAGGTCGGCCAGCACGCCGTAGTGGTCGGACGCGACGACACCGTCCACCGGTTCGACGCCCAGCAGCGCGCAGTGCACCGGATGGCCCGCGCCGCCCGCGCGGGGCCACGCCGAGAAGATGTGGTCGATGCGGCGGTCCGGCCACAGGACGGGCCGCGTCCAGGGGTTGGCGTTGCTCCAGGTGTGGCCGGGCGTTCCGTCGCCCGCCGTCTCCCACGCGTCGTAGAAGACGACGCCGGGCGCGCCCACGGCGGCGCGGCCGGTGAGCATGCGGATCTCGTCCGAGTCGGGGTCGGCGTTGAAGTCGCCCGCGACCACCGCCGGCGCGTCGCGTCCCGCCGTCTCGCGCACGTACGCGGCGAGGTCGCGGACCTGCTCCTGCCGCTGCCCGCTGTGCCCGAGCTTGTAGCCCAGCGCGACGCCGAACACGTGGACGGGGCCGCGCGGGCCTCGGACCTCGGCCGAGACGGTGAGGCCGCCGTCGGCGCCGCCCAGGTCGCCGAGCGGGCGCTCGCCGGTCCGCTCCTGCGGCCAGCGCGACAGGACCGCGACCCCCGAGCGGGCGCCCGGCACGGCCCCGGAGCCGGATCCGCCGAAGACCGCGTGCGGGAGGCCGAGCGGCTCGCCGAGGCGCGCTGCGAGCGAGTCGTCCCCGTCCTCCCACGCCTCCACGAGGACGAGCACGTCGGGCGCCGCTTCGCGGAGGGCCGCGATGATCGCCGCCTCGCGCTCCTGGTAGGGGCCGTAGCGGTCCCAGACGTTCCAGGTCGCCACCCGGATCGTCGTCTCGATCAGCGGCCCGTACGGCTCCTCGATGTCATAGCCCATGCGGTGAGCGTGTCACAGCACGGACACGTGGACGTGGTCGTAGTGGTTCTGGGTGACGCTGCCGCGGTCCTCCATCTGGCGCCATCCGCCGCTGCCGCGCATATCGTAGATGCGCTGCCGCCAGATCACGTACTTGATGCCGAGCCGGGACGCGTTGTCGATCACGTACTGGGCGACGCGGTCGCCGTGCGCCTGGGCGGACGCGCTCGGCATCTTCCCGCCGGTGCTCTCCATGAAGTCGCAGGCGGTGCCGGAGCCGTGGTCCTGCGGGTCGCCGGGGCGCGAGCAGCCGATGGTGGGGAACGGCCCGAACTTCCCGTCGATCGCCAGCAGGGCGGTCCGCATCCGCGCGGTCATGGAGTTGCCCACGATCGGCGACTTGCTCCCGGAGACGCCGTCGGGCTTCCCGCCGCCCGCCGGGGCCTTCGGCGTCTCGGGCTTGTACTTGGCGAGCAGCTTCTTGACGCGGGCGCGCTGGCCCTCCAGGTCGTCGATCTCCTTGCGCACCTCGTCCAGCTTCGCCTGCGCCGCCCGGTGCGACTGCGACGCCTTGGCGTTCAGCTGCTCGAGGCTCTCGACGCGGCGCCCGTTGTCCTGGCTGATGTGCTCGACCACCGACGCGTCGCGCAGCGCCGACGACGGGTCCCCGGAGGTGACGATCGGGATGACGTCGAGCCGTCCGGTCATGTAGCTGGTGGAGGCGATGCGGGCGACGGAGAGCCGGGCCGCGCCGTACTCCCGGTCGGCCCGGGCGGCGTCGGCGCCCGCCCGCTCGGCGGCCTTCTTCGCCTCCTCCAGGGAGACCAGCTCGCCGCGGTACTGCTTGGACAGCGTGTCCGCGCGCTTCTTGAGCTTCGCGTACTCCTTCGCGAGGTCCTTCTTCGGCTCGGCGGGCACGCGGGCGGCGCCGCCGGCGGCCGGGGGGAGCGCCGCCGACATCCCGGCCGCGAGGACGACCACCGCGAGCCGCCGCGCCGCCCGCCGCCCGCCGGCCGGGCGCGCCGTCCTGCCGAAGGGACCGAAGGCCGCCACAGATCACTCCCGGATAACAGAGGGTCGGAGATTGGCGGGCACGCTACCACAATCACCACAAACCCTCCGACATTCGGGCAAGCGCACTGGGTGACGCGGACGCTACGGACGACGACGAAGAGGGCCGGACCACCCGCAGGCGATCCGGCCCCTCCCCCGTGCCACCGGACGGGGTCCGGCGGCCTCCCCTCAGGTCCCGACGAGGTCCTCCCAGCGCGGGGCCCGCGGCTCCCAGCGCAGCCGCAGCCCGGCCTCGCGGGGCGTCCGGTCCCCCTTGCGGTTGTTGCAGCGGCCGCAGGCCAGGACGGTGTTCTCCCAGGTGTTCCCGCCGCCGCGCGACTGCGGGTGGACGTGGTCGATCGTGTTGCCGCGCTGCCCGCAGTAGCCGCACCGGCCCCGATCGCGCAGGTAGACGCCGCGCTTGCTCCACGGCGGCCGGCGGCCGTACCGCCACCGCATCGCGACGTACCGGACGAGCCTCAGCACCCGCGGCACCGGGAAGCGGCCGATGGTCCGGCCCTCCTCCGCCTCCTCGACGACCGCCACCTCGCGGACCAGCATGCGGATGGCGTGCCGCAGGTCGACCTTTTGTAAAGGCTCGTACGACGCGTTCAGGACGAGCACGTTCACCGGGTCACCTCCCACCCCGGGCCGCTGTCCCGCCAGGATTCGAACCTGGATATCCGCATTAACAGTGCGGCGTTCTGCCGTTGAACTACGAGACAATGTTCCGGAAATTCTCCGGTTTCCGGGCATTTCCCGGAAGCCTCCATCAGAATGCCGACGCACGCCCCGCAAAGGCAACGGTTTTTCCCGCCCGCTTCAGGTCGCCCGCCGGCGCCGGAGGGCGCGGGGCCGGGCGGACGGGGCGGGAGCGGCTCGGGCGACCTTCGGCAACGCCTCCGCAGCCGCCCGCCACCATGCGTCCTCGGCGGGGCCGGCGTGCGGCGGCGACGCGCACGGGACCGGGCCGGACGCACCGGAGACCGGCAGGCCGGACGGCGCGCGGACGGGCGGGACGGCCTCGATGGCGGCGGCGCAGTCGGGGCAGTCGGTGCCGGTCCAGCCGAGGCGGACGGCGACGGGCTCCGCGCCGCCGGGAGCGCGGCCGGGCGGCCCGGCGCCCCAGAAGCGCAGCACGTCGGCGGCGGACACGGCGCGTTCCCGGCGGGTGGCGCGGGTGCGGTCGCGGTGGCCCCGGCCGAGCCACGCGGTCTGCTCGGCGACCAGCTGCCAGGCCAGCCCGCGGACGAGGTGGGCGGCCGCGAGGACGCTCGCGTACGGCACGTGCCGCGCGGCGACCTCCGGCAGGCCGAGGCGGTGCAGGCCGGCCGTGTCGATGCGGGCGCGGACGCCGTCGCCGGGGTCGAGCGTGACGAAGACCGACACCCAGCCGCGGCCCAGGGCGAACCGCTCCGGTTCCGCGTCCGGTTCCGCGTCCGGTGGCGTGCCGGGGAGGATCTGCCGGGAGTCCAGGTCGGCGACGGTGCCGCCGACGGCGGCGGCGAGGGCGCGGGCGGCGAGCCGGGCGGCCTGCGCGGACCGCGGCTGCCCCGCGGGCGGGCCCTCGGCGGTGACCGCGATGTGCCGGCGGGCGGCGACGACCGTCCCGAGCCGGCCGTGCGGTGCGGCGAGCCGGTGGAAGCGGGCCTTCAGGTCGGCGGACGGGCGCGTGACGGGTTCGACGGCGAGGACGGCGGACGCGAGCATCGCGGCGGCCTCGCGCGCGAGCGCTCCGCCGCCGAGGGAGTCCGGGAGGCGGCCGGGCCCGGGGAGCGTCCTCGCCTGGGTCGCCACCAGGAACCGCGTGGTCACCGACGCCGGGACCTCCAGCACGAACCGCCCGCCCATGGGCCCGCCTCCCCCGTTCCGCGGGCGCGGCCCCCTGCCGCGCCCGGGGTCTCAGCGTGGCCGCGGGCGGTGGCGGACGGAACCAGAACGGGATTCTGTGGACAAGGCGCGGCCGGACGGCCCTCTGGGCGGGATCAGGGGAGGGCGTGGGTCGGCGCCTGGTACTCCAGGGACTCGCGCTCGACCCGGAAGCCGAGCTCCTCGTTGACCGCGAGCATGTGCTCGTTGTCGCCCGAGTTGTCGGTCTCGATCTCGCGGACCTCGGGGCGCTCCGCCGCGAGCCACTCGAGCATCGCGGCCTTGACCCAGATGCCGAGGCGGCGGCCGCGGTGCTCGGGGGCGACGGCGGTGTCGTACTGGGCGGCCCGGCCGGCGGCGTCGTGCGGGACGACGACCTCGGTGAAGCCGGCCACGACCGCGCCGGACGCGTCGAGGGCGGCGACGGTGTAGAGGTCGTCGCCGCGCTTGGCGACCACCTCGGCCGTCTCGCGGACGCGGTGCGCGTCCCAGGGGGCGCCCTCGTACTCGGCGAGGTCGGCCATGGCGTACTTGGCGTGCGCGAGGGCGGTGGCGTGCTCGTCGGGGACGACGCCCCGCCAGCGGATCAGCCGGTAGCCCGGCGGGCCCGCCGCGACCAGCCGGGCGATGCGCTCCGGCGGGACCTCGTCCAGCCGCAGCAGCATGCCGCGCAGCACCAGCACGCACTCGAAGCCGTGCGACTCCAGGAACGGGACCGCCGGGGTGCCCGCGTGGACCTGCGCGATCACGCTGGTGCGGCCGTCGGCGCGCAGGCCCTCGGCGGCGGCCGCGAGCAGCCGGCGGCCGACGCCGCGGCGCCGGTCCCGGGGCCGGACCTGGATGTCGATCTCGGCGGGACGGTCCGCGCCCGGCTCGCCGGGCAGCCGCAGCGCCGCGACGCCGGCCAGTCCCCCGCCGCCGGCCGCGCCCCGGCCGCCGGTGACCGCCCACAGCCGCTGCCGCGAGCCCGGATCGCCGCCGAGGAGCCGCTCGGCCGTCTGCTCCGGCTCCGGCGCGGGCTCCCCCGCCGGACCGGCGGCGTGCACGGCGGACAGCACGGCGTGCCACTCCCGGATCTGCGCGTCCGTCGGATCATCGAGCGCGATGACGTCCATCCGACTGTTGTACCTGATCCCCGTCCGCCGCGACCGGGAGCCCGGGCAACCCGGGTTTTCGGACGTCTGGAAGGCCCCTCAGCAGCCGCGCGAGAACACCTCCAGGATGCGCTCGGCGGCGAGCGCCGGGGTGAGCGTCCCGTCCGCGACGCCCTTCTCCAGGCCGGGCGCGATGTCGCGGACGGCGGGGTGGGCGTGCAGCTCGCCGAGCAGCCGCTCGCGGACCATCGCCCACGTCCAGCCGACCTGCTGGCGGCGCCGCCGCGCCTCCAGCTCGCCGGACTCGCGGAGCCGCTCCTGGTGCCCGACGATCTCGTCCCACACCTCGTCGAGGCCGGTGCCCTCCCGCGCGCTGCAGGTGAGCACGGGGGTGGCGCGGGCGCGCTCGTCGCTGCGCAGCAGCCGCAGCGCGCCGGACAGCTCGCGGGCGGCCCGCTTGGCCTCCATTTTGTGGTCGCCGTCGGCCTTGTTGACCGCGATGACGTCGGCCAGCTCCAGGACGCCCTTCTTGATGCCCTGGAGCTGGTCGCCGGTGCGGGCCAGGGTGAGGAACAGGAACGAGTCGACCATCTCGGCGACCGTCGTCTCGGACTGCCCGACCCCGACCGTCTCGACGAGGACGACGCCGTACCCGGCGGCCTCCATCACGACCATCGCCTCGCGGGTGGCCTTGGCGACGCCGCCGAGCGTCCCGGCCGTCGGGGAGGGGCGGATGAAGGCGTCCGGGTCGGCGGCGAGGCGCTGCATGCGGGTCTTGTCGCCGAGGATGCTGCCGCCGGTGCGGGTCGAGGACGGGTCGACGGCCAGCACCGCGACCTTGAGCCCCTCCCCCGTCAGCTTCGTGCCGAGCGCGTCGATGAACGTGGACTTGCCGACGCCCGGCACGCCGGTGATCCCGACGCGGCGGGCGTCCCCGGTGTGCGGGGTCAGCTCGACCAGCAGCCGCTGCGCCAGCTCCCGGTGGTCGGGACGGGCCGACTCGACCAGCGTGATCGCCCGCGCGATCCACGCCCGCGACCCGTCCCGGACCCCGGAGACGTAGTCCTCCAGGGCCGGCCTCACCGCGCCGAGTGCCCCAGCTTCGCGGTCAGCTCGTCCAGCAGGCCGATCGCCGCGTCGGCGAGCACGGTGCCGGGCGGGAAGATCGCGGCGGCGCCGGCGGCGCGCAGCTCGTCGAAGTCCTGCGGCGGGATGACGCCGCCGACGACGATCATGATGTCGTCGCGGCCGAGCGCGGCCAGCTCCTCGCGCAGCGCGGGCACCAGCGTGAGGTGCCCGGCGGCGAGGGAGTTGACGCCGACGATGTGCACGTCGGCCTCGACCGCCTGCCGGGCGACCTCGCCCGGCGTCTGGAACAGCGGGCCCACGTCGACGTCGAAGCCGAGGTCGGCGAAGCCGGTCGCGATCACCTTCTGGCCGCGGTCGTGGCCGTCCTGGCCCATCTTCGCGACGAGGATGCGGGGCCGGCGGCCCTCCTCCTGCTCGAACGCGGCGGTCGCGGCGCGCGCCTTCTCGATGCTCGACACCTTCCCCGCCTCTTCCCGGTACACGCCGGAGATCGTACGGATCTGCGCGGCGTGCCGCCCGTACGCCCTCTCCAGCGCGTCGGAGATCTCACCGACGGTCGCCTTGGCACGGGCCGCGTCGATGGCGAGGGCCAGCAGGTTGTGGCTCAGGTCGGACGGGCGGGTGCCGTTCTCGGCGGCCTCGGCCGCGGCGGTGATCGCCCCGAGCGCCGCCTGGGTCGCGGTCTCGTCGCGCTCCTCGCGCAGCCGCCGCAGCTTCTCGATCTGCTGGGCGCGGACGGCCGCGTTGTCGACCTTGAGGACCTCGATCCGCTCCTCGGCGTCCGGGCGGTACTTGTTGACGCCGATGACGGGCTGGCGGCCGGAGTCGATACGGGCCTGGGTGCGGGCCGCCGCCTCCTCGATGCGCAGCTTCGGCAGGCCCTCGTCGATCGCCTTGGCCATCCCGCCGGCCTTCTCGACCTCGGTGATGTGGCCCCAGGCGCGGCGGGCGAGGTCGTAGGTGAGGCGCTCGACGTAGGTGCTGCCGCCCCACGGGTCGATCGTCCGGGTCGTCCCGGACTCCTGCTGGAGCAGCAGCTGGGTGTTGCGGGCGATGCGGGCGGAGAAGTCGGTCGGCAGCGCGAGGGCCTCGTCCAGCGCGTTGGTGTGCAGCGACTGGGTGTGGCCCTGCGTGGCGGCCATCGCCTCGACGCAGGTGCGGGCGACGTTGTTGAACACGTCCTGCGCGGTCAGCGACCAGCCGGACGTCTGCGAGTGCGTCCGCAGCGACAGCGACTTGGGGTTCTCCGGGTCGAACTGCTTCACCAGCTTCGCCCACAGCAGGCGGGCGGCGCGCAGCTTGGCGACCTCCATGAAGAAGTTCATGCCGATCGCCCAGAAGAACGACAGGCGCGGCGCGAACGCGTCGATGTCCAGGCCCGCCTCGCGGCCCGCGCGGATGTACTCGACGCCGTCGGCGAGGGTGTAGGCCAGCTCCAGGTCGGCGGTGGCCCCGGCCTCCTGGATGTGGTAGCCGGAGATCGAGATGGAGTTGTACTTCGGCATCCGCTGCGAGGTGTACGCGAAGATGTCGGAGATGATCCGCATCGACGGCGCCGGCGGGTAGATGTAGGTGTTGCGGACCATGAACTCCTTGAGGATGTCGTTCTGGATGGTCCCCGCGAGGCCCTCCGGCTTCACCCCCTGCTCCTCGGCCGCGGCGATGTACAGCGCCAGGACGGGCAGCACCGCGCCGTTCATGGTCATCGACACGCTCATCCGGTCGAGCGGGATGCCGTCGAAGAGCTGCCGCATGTCGTAGATCGAGTCGATCGCGACGCCCGCCATGCCGACGTCGCCGGCCACGCGCGGGTGGTCGGAGTCGTAGCCGCGGTGGGTGGCGAGGTCGAACGCGACCGACAGGCCCTTCTGCCCGGCGGCGAGGTTGCGCCGGTAGAAGGCGTTGGACTCCTCGGCGGTGGAGAACCCGGCGTACTGGCGGATCGTCCACGGCTGGGTGGCGTACATCGCCGGGTACGGGCCGCGCAGGTACGGGGCGATGCCGGGAAGGGTGCCGAGGAAGTCGAGCCCGGCGAGGTCGTCGGCGGTGTACAGCGGCGGGACGCCGATGCCCTCCGGGGTGTCCCAGGTGTGGGCCTCGGGGTCCTTGCCGGTGGCGTCGGCGACGGCGGCGCGCCACCGCTTGGCGGTCGCGTCGGCGGGGGGCGCCGTCCCGAGGTCGATCTCGGTGAAGTCGGGGATCATTCGTTCACTCCCAGATCGTGGAGGGTGGTCTCCAGCGCCTCGATCGCGTCGCATCCGGCGTGCACGCGGGCGTCGACCCCCTCATAGGTTCCCTTACCCGCGAGCCAGACCTTCACCGCACCGGCGTCCTTCAGGACGCGCGCCGCTTCGGCGGCCTGCTCCTCGTACAGCTTGTCGCTGGAGCAGATGCAGGCGACGGTCGTCCCGGACGCCGCGAACTCCTCGGGCGCGCCCGCGACCGTCTCGATGCCGCCGGCCTGGAACAGGTTCGCGGCGAACGACGCCCGCGCGGTGTGGACGGCGATGGGGCCGAGCGTGGCGAGGAACACCTTCGGGCGGGCGCCGGTGGCCTCGGCGTGCGCGTCGGACCGGTCGCGGAGCGCCTCGAAGTCCTGCGCGTAGGTGACGACGGGAAGCCCGCCGCCGGGACGGGCGGGGGCGGCGTCGCGCTCGGGCAGCGTCTCGGCGAGGTTCGGGAACTCGCTGACGCCGGTCAGCGGGGCCTTGCGGCGGGCGAGGTCCTTGCGGCGGCGCGCCCAGGTCGCGGCGAGCCGGTCGGCGACGAGGCCGGAGCCGAGGGCGGCGGCGAGGCCGCCGGCCTTCTCGATCTCGGTGAACCAGGCCCAGGCGGCCTGCGCGAGGCCCTCGGTGAGGCTCTCGGCGTACCAGGAGCCGCCGGCGGGGTCGACGACGCGGGCGAGGCTCGACTCCTCCAGCAGCAGCGTCTGGGTGTTGCGGGCGATGCGGCGGGCGAAGTCGTCGGGCAGGCCGAGCCGCGCGTCGAACGGCTGGACGGTGACGGCGTCGGCGCCGCCGACCCCGGCGGCGAACGCCGCGACGGTGGTGCGCAGCATGTTCACCCACGGGTCGCGGCGCGTCATCATCGCCGACGAGGTGACCGCGTGGATCCGCGCGGACGTCCCCTCCGCGGCGCCGCTGACCTCGGCGATCCGGGCCCACACCCGGCGCAGGGCGCGGAGCTTGGCGATCGAGGAGAACTGGTCGGCGTTCACCGCCACCCGGAACTCGATCTGCCCGAACGCCTCGTCCACGGTCAGCCCGGCGCCGGTGAGGGCGCGCAGGTAGGCGACGCCGGCGGCGGCCACGGCGCCCAGCTCCTCGGCGTCCCCGCCGCCCGCGTCGTGGTACGGGGTGCCGTCCGCGACGACCGCGCGCAGCCTCGGGAACTCCCGGGCGCACCGGACGGCCAGCGCCGCCGCCTCGTCCAGGGACCCGGCGGTGCCGGTGCGGGCCTGGAGGCCGAGGGGGTCGGCGCCGAGGTTGCCCGACGCGTCCGGCCCGTTCCCGCGCTCGGCGACCAGCGCGAGGAACGCCTCGGCGGCCTCCGCCGTCCGCTCTCCCGCGTCCAGCACGACGGGCGCCAGGTCGAGCAGGACGCCGCGCAGGACCTCCGGCAGCGCGGCGACGGGCGTCCCGCCCTCGCCGAGCCGCAGCCACACCGAGGTGGCGCCGTTCTCCAGGTCGGCGAGGACCGCCTCGCGCGTCACGGCCGGGTCCGGGTGGGCGTGCGGCTGCCGGACGTCCCAGCCGGCGAGGCCCTCGCCGTCGGGCCGCACCTCGCGGACGTAGGGGGCGAGCCCGGGCCGTCCGGGCGGGGCGTCGTCGCGCGTGTAGAGCGCGGCGACCGGCACTCCGTCGTAGGTCTCGCGGGTCAGCAGGGACTCGATCTCGCCGAGAGGGGTCTCCTCGGTCGCCGCGCCGGACTTGCGCAGCACCCCCTTCACCATCTCCCGCCACCGGTCCCGCTCGGCCGGGGGGAAGGCGGCGGCCAGTTCGAGTTCTTCAGGCGGCACCGTCATGCCCTGGATGGTAAGCGCACGCCTACAACGCGTCCGAGACCGGGTCCCGGTCACCAGAACCGCCGGGAGGCCCGGATCCGCCGCCGGTTAGCGGTCGGGGCAGGGGGAAGAGGCACCCGCATGACGTTGGATGCGCTGCCGGGTGACCTCTACCACATGCAGGACCTGCTCGACGAGCGCGAGAAGGAGATCGTCGAGCGCGTGCGCGCCTTCCTGGAGTCCGAGGTCGCGCCGATCGCCGACGACTGCTGGAACCGGGCCGAGTTCCCCTTCGACCTCGTCCCCGGGTACGGCGAGCTGGGCATCGCGGGGCTCGCCCACGACGAGTGCCCCGGGGAGAGGCCGAGCAGCCTGCTCACCGGGTTCCTGGCCATGGACATGGCGCGCGTCGACCCGTCCATGGCCACGTTCTTCGGCGTGCACACCGGGCTGGCGATGGGCAGCATCGGCCGCTGCGGGTCCCCGGAGCAGCGCGAGCGGTGGCTGCCCGCCATGGCGCGGATGGAGAAGATCGGCGCGTTCGCGCTGACCGAGCCCGAGGGCGGCTCCGACGTCGCGCTGGGGCTGCGCACCACCGCGCGGCGCGACGGCGACTCGTGGGTGCTGAACGGCGCCAAGCGGTGGATCGGCAACGGCACGTTCGCCGACCTGGTCGTCGTGTGGGCCAGGGACGAGGCCGACGACCAGGTGAAGGGGTTCGTCGTCGGCAAGGACGCGCCCGGCTTCACCGCGACCCGCATCGAGAACAAGATCGCGCTGCGCACCGTGCAGAACGCGGACCTGGCGTTCGAGGACTGCGTGGTCCCCGAGTCCGACCGGCTGCCCGGCGCGACGGGCTTCAAGGACACCGCCGCGATCCTGCGCCGCACCCGCAGCGGCGTCGCCTGGCAGGCGGTCGGGGTGATGCTCGCCGCCTACGAGATCGCCCGCGAGTACGCGGTGGGGCGCGAGCAGTTCGGGCGGCCGATCGCCAAGTTCCAGCTCGTCCAGGACCTGCTGGTCCGGATGCTCGGGAACGCGACGGCCTCGCTCGGCATGGTGGTGCGGCTGGCGCAGCTGCAGGACGAGGGGCTCTACCGCGACGAGCACTCGGCGCTCGCCAAGGCCTACTGCACCAGCCGGATGCGCGAGGCGGTCGGCTGGGGCCGCGAGCTGATGGCGGGCAACGGGATCGTCCTCGACTACGGCATCGGGCGGTTCGTCGCCGACGCCGAGGCGCTCTACTCCTACGAGGGCACCCGGGAGATCAACACGCTGATCGTCGGCCGCGCGGCGACGGGCCACGGCGCGTTCGTGTGACGGCGCGCGGCCGCTCCGGCCGGCGCTGCGCGGCGCC
>NZ_JBEYYT010000152.1:0-4285 GCF_040645715.1 Spirillospora sp. NPDC046719
TCGACGGCCGCCCCCTCACCAAGGCGCTGCGCGCGGCCGGCCGGACGGTCGCCGCGAGGGTCGTCCAGGCGGGCGACGGCGTGCGCGCGACCCTGCACGCCGCCGAGCCGCTCACCGAGGACGTCGTCAGCGCCGCCGCCGACCGCATCGCGTTCCACCTCAGCCTCGGCGACGACCTCACCGGCTTCTACGCGATCGGACGGGAGGACCCCGCGTTCGCGCCCGTCCTCGACCGGCTGCACGGCTACCACCAGGTGAAGTTCCCGACGCCGCTGGAGAACCTCGTGTGGGCGATCCTGTCGCAGCGCGCGCCGCAGGCCGCCGCCGCGCGCGGCAAGCACGCCCTGCGCGACGAGTTCGGCGACCGGATCACCGTGGACGGCGCCGAGTACGCGGCGTTCCCCGACATCGACCAGCTCGTCACCCTGTCCGAGCGGCGGATCGCCGAGCTCGTCGGCAACGAGCGCAGGGGCCGCTACCTGCACGGCGCGCTGCACGCCTGGCACGGGACGGACGAGGACTTCCTCCGCACCGGCCCCTACGGCGAGGTCAAGGAGTTCCTGCTGTCGCTGCCCGGTGTCGGTGCCTGGTCGGCGAACTTCATCCTCATCCGGGGACTCGGCCGGATGGAGGAGACGCCGCTGGAGAAGGCGCTGCGCGGTGCCGCGTCGCGCGCGTACGGGCGCCCGCTGTCGGACGCCGACCTGCAGCGGATCGCCGAGGGCTACGGCCCGTGGCAGGGGTACTGGGCGCACTACCTCCGCGCGGCCGCCTGATCCGCCTCGCCGCCCTGCGGGCGCAGGCCGTCGAAGGCGATCCGGAGGACGTCGTCGCTGCCGCCGGCCCGCCCGGCGGCGAAGGAGATCCCGGCCAGCAGGGCGGTGACCTCGGCCGGGCCGATGTCCGCGCGGACGGCCCCGGCCCGCTGGGCCCGCTCCAGCAGGGCGCCGATCGCGTCCTTCACGTCCGGTCCGGTGCGTCCGGTAGCCTCGCGGGCGTCGACGCCCGCCTCGGCCAGCGCCTCGGTGACGGCCTGCTTGGTCGCCGCCTGGGAGACCACGCGGGCGAAGAAGCCGAAGAACGCCTCGCCGGGGTCGGCGGCCGACGCCAGCTCCCGCGCCTCGGCGGCGAGCCGCTCCAGCAGCGCGACGAGCACGGCCTCCAGCAGCGACTCCTTGGTGGGGAAGTGCCGGAAGACGGTGCCGATCCCGACCCCGGCGCGGCGCGCGACCTCCTCGGTCGAGGCGGAGGTGCCCTGCGCGGCGAACACGTCCTCGGCCGCGGCGAGGACCTTGGCGCGGTTGCGGAGGGCGTCGGCGCGCAGCGGCTTCCCGGACGAGGTCGTCGTCATCGCGGCCTTCCCGTTGACAAGTGGAGTGCGGACTCCATATTTTCGGATGCGGAGCAGAAACTCCGATTGTACGGGAGAGAGTCATGTCCGAGTTCGCCACCCCCCGCGCCGTCTTCCAGCGGCTGATCGACGGGGTGACCGCGCGGCGGCCCGACGGGCTGCCGCAGCTGTACGCCGAGGACGCGGTGGTCGTGCACCCGTTCGCCCGCCCCGCGTCCCGGCTGGAGGGCCGCGAGGCGCTGCGCGAGCACTTCGCGCGGTTGGAGACCCTCCCGGTGGAGATGACGGCCCGCAACGTGGTCGTCCACCAGACCGCCGACCCGGAGGTGATCGTCGCCGAGTTCGAGTACGCGGGCCGCAACACCGAGACGGGCCGCGACTTCGTGGTGCCGAACGTCTTCGTCCTGCGGGTCCGGCACGGGCGCATCGTCGAGTCCCGCGACTACGCCCACCACCAGGCGTTCGAGGAGGCGATGGCGTGACCGCCCCCGCGCCGCGCGAGGTGTTCGCGCGGCTGAGCGCCGGGATCTCCGCCGGCCGCTGGCACGAGCTGGCGGACCTCTACGCCGAGGACGCGGTGGTCGACCAGCCGTTCGCGCTCCCGCCGGCGCCGCCGCACCTGGAGGGCCGCGCGGTCATCGGCGAGCACTTCCGCAGGGCCGCCGAAGGACCGCTCCAACTGCGCGCCCGGGACGTGGTGGTGCACGAGACGGACGATCCGGAGGTGATCGTCGCCGAGTTCGACTACGACGGCCGCGTCGCCACCACGGGCCACGAGTTCCGCTTCTCGAACGTGCAGGTCCTGCGCGTCCGGGACGGCCTGATCGTCGAGACGCGCGACTACCACGACCACCGGGCCCTCGCCCGCGCGTTCGCCGCCGGTTCGTAGGGCGATCGGGTCGCGCGCGGGCGGTTGACCGACCCCCGTGCCGGTTCCTAGGGTGGACGGGCCATACCGACCGGTTGGTATGTTCGTTCGCGGTGGCCCGTTCGCCACCCCTGCACCCCGCGCGGAGGTTCGCCCTGTGAGCACTGCACCGCCCGACGCCGACGAGCTGAGCAGGCGCGTCGGCGAGTTCCTCGCCGCCCACGACCCGTCGGCCACCGAGCCGCTGGAGTTCCTGCGCGCCCGGTTCGACGCCGGCCTGGCCTGGGTCCACTACCCCGAGGGGCTCGGCGGGCTCGGCGCCCCCCGCGCCCTGCAGCCCGCCGTCGACCGGTGGTTCGCGAAGGCGGGCGCGCCCACCAACCACCCCGAGCGCAACGGCATCGGGCTCGGCATGGCCGCGCCGACGATCCTCGCCTTCGGCACCGAGGAGCAGAAGCGCCGCCTCCTGCGCCCGCTGTGGACCGGCGAGGAGCGGTGGTGCCAGCTGTTCAGCGAGCCCGGCGCCGGCTCCGACCTCGCCGCGCTCGCCACCCGCGCCGTCCGCGACGGCGACCGCTGGATCGTCAACGGCCAGAAGGTCTGGACGTCGATGGCGCACGAGGCCCGCTGGGCGATCCTCGTCACCCGCACCGACCCGGACGTGCCCAAGCACCGCGGCATGACCTACTTCGTCTGCGACATGACCGCCCCCGGCGTCGAGGTCCGGCCGCTGCGGCAGATCACCGGCGAGGCCGAGTTCAACGAGGTGTTCCTCACCGACGTCGCGATCCCCGACGAGCACCGGCTCGGCGAGGTCGGCCAGGGCTGGCAGGTCTCCACCACCACGCTGATGAACGAGCGCGTCGCGATCGGCGGCGCCGCCACGCCCCGCGAGAGCGGGATGATCGGCGTCGTCGCGGCCCTGTGGCGCGACCGGCCCGAGCTGCGCACCCCCGGCCTGCACGACGCGGTCCTGCGCGCCTGGGTGGAGACCGAGGCCGCGCGGCTCACCGGCGAGCGGCTGCGCCAGCAGCTCACCGCCGGGCAGCCCGGCCCCGAGGGCTCCGGCGCCAAGCTCGCCTTCGCCAAGCTCAACCAGGAGGTCTCCGGCCTGGAGCTGGAACTGCTCGGCGACGAGGGGCTGCGCTACGACGACTGGACGATGCGCCGCCCCACCGAGGTCGACTTCACCCGCCGCTCGCCCGGCTACCGCTACCTGCGCGCCAAGGGCAACTCCATCGAGGGCGGCACCTCGGAGATCCTGCGCAACATCATCGCCGAGCGCGTCCTCGGCCTGCCCGGTGAGATCCGCGTCGACAAGGACGTGGCGTGGAAGGACCTGCCCAAGTGAGCGACCTCCTCTACTCCGAGATCGAGAACGACCTGCGCGCCGGCGTCCGCGAGCTGCTCGACGACAAGGCGCCCTGGACCGCCGTCCTCGCCGGCACCGAGAAGGACGAGCCGTACGACGCGGCGCTGTGGCGGGCCGTCGCCGGGCAGCTCGGCTGCGCCGGGCTGCCCGTCCCCGAGGATCTCGGCGGCGCCGGCGCCACCTGGCGCGAGACCGCCGTCGTGATGGAGGAGCTCGGCCGCGCCGTCGCGCCCGTCCCGTTCCTGTCCAGCTCCGTCATCGCGACGGCGGCGCTGCTGGCGGCCGGGGAGCGGGAGCTGCTCGGGTCCCTGGCGGCCGGGGAGAGGATCGCGGTGCTCGCCGTCCCGTTCGCGACGCCGCCCGGCGACGCCGCCCTGACCGTCCGGGCGGCGGACGGGACGCTGACCGGCGAGATCGCCGGGGTGGCCGACGGCCTCGCGGCCGACGTGCTGCTCGTCCCGGCCGCCGACGGCCTGTACGCGGTGGACGCCGCCGACGCCGCCCGCACCGCCGTCACCTCGCTCGACATGACCCGGCGCCTGGCCGATATCGCCCTGTCCGGGGCGCCCGCGCGGCGCGTCGCGGAGGGCGGCGACGCGGTCCGCGCCGCGCTGCTGACCGGCGCGGCGGTGCTGGCGGGCCGGCAGCGGGGGGGGGGCCCGCCGGGGGGGGTCGACACCGGGGGCGCAGTCAA
>NZ_JBEYYT010000152.1:4295-20312 GCF_040645715.1 Spirillospora sp. NPDC046719
GCCCAGCGGTGCCTGGACGACACCGTCGCCTACGTCAAGAACCGGTACCAGTTCGGCCGTCCGGTCGGCTCCTACCAGGGCCTCAAGCACCGGCTCGCCGACCTGTGGACGTCCATCACGCAGGCCCGCGCCGTCGCCCGGTACGCCGCGTCCTGCGCGGCCTCCGGCGACGCGGACCTGCCGGTCGCCGTCGCGGTCGCCCAGGCGCACTGCTCGGCGGTCGCGCTGAAGGCCGCCGAGGAGTGCGTGCAGATGCACGGCGGCATCGGCTTCACCTGGGAGAACTCCTCGCACCTGTTCCTCAAGCGCGCCAAGGCCGACTCGATCGCACTCGGCACCGCCGACCGCCACCGCGCGGCGCTGGCGGCGCTGGTCGACCTCCCCTCGGCCTGAGGCGGGGGCGCGCGGGCGTCGACCGTGCGGCACCGCCCCGGCGAGCGCGACGCCGGGGCGGTCAGCCGGTGACGACCGCCAGGATCCGCGTGCCCTCCGGGAACGCGCCGCGTTCGGCCAGCGCGGCGATCCCGAACATCATCTTCGCGGTGTAGACCCGGTCGAGGACCAGCCCGTGCCGGGCGGCGAAGCCGCCGATGAAACCGTCCAGTTCCGGGGACGTCCGGGCGTAGCCGCCGAAGTGGAAGCCGTGCTCGACGCGCCACGACCCGCGCCGCTCCCCGTACGTCTCCCGCTGGAGCCGCTCCACCTCGGCGTCCATGAAACCGCCCTTGAGGACGGAGAAGCCGAGGGCGCGCGCGTCCGGCGGCAGCCCGGCCGCCAGGCCCGCCAGCGTCCCGCCCGTCCCGCACGGGCAGCAGACGACGTCGAAGCCCGCCGACTCGGCGCCCAGCTCCGCGCAGCCCCGGACCGCCAGGGCGTTGCTGCCGCCCTCCGGCAGCAGGTAGAAGGCGCCCCACCGCTCCCGCAGCGCGGCGACGACGTCCGGTTCGTGCTTGCGGCGGTACGTCGTCCGGTCCATGTACGCGAGCCGCATGCCCCGGCTCTCGGCGTACGCCAGCGAGGCGTTGAGCGGCAGGTGCTCCTCGCCCCGCACCACCCCGACGGTCGCGAACCCGAAGACGTCCCCGGCCGCCGCCGTCGCCCGCAGGTGGTTGGAGTACGCCCCGCCGAACGTCAGCAGCGTCCCGTGCTCGCGGGCGGGGCCGATGTTGTGCCGGAGCTTGCGCCACTTGTTGCCCGGAAGCTCGGGGTGGACGAGGTCGTCGCGCTTCAGGAACAGCCGGAGGCCGCGCCGCGCGAACCGGGCGTCGTCCAGCTCCACCACCGGGGAGGGCGCGGCCTCGGGCGGGGCCGCCGGGGGCCGGGGCGGGGTCATCGCGGCGCCGGCAGGCCGAGCTTCTTCCGCAGCGTCCGCTGCACCTCGTCGATGCCGGGCCGCGCGTCCACCGTCACCACGTACTCCTTGCGGGCGAACAGCTCCAGGATCGGGGCGGTCTTGCGCCGGTAGAGCCGCAGCCGCTCCGTCACGGCCTCCTCGGTGTCGTCCTCCCGCGCGACGAGCCGCCCGCCGCACACGTCGCACCGGCCCTCCTGGGTGGGCCGGTCCGCGATCAGGTTGTAGTCCATCCCGCAGTCGGAGCACAGCCTGCGCGCCAGCACCCGGCGGCGGACCTCCTCGTCCGGCAGGTCCAGGTGGATCACGCCGTCGATGTCGTAGCTCTCCAGGAAGAACTCCGCCTGCCGCCTGCTGCGCGGGAACCCGTCGATGATGAACCCGTAGTTCCAGTCGTGCTGCTCGAGCCTGCCGCGCACGACCCCCTCCACGAGGTCGTCGCCGACCAGCTCGCCCGCCGCCATCGCGCGCCGCACCTGCGCGCCGAGCTTGGTGTGGTTCTGCACATGCCAGCGGAAGATGTCACCGACCCCGATGTGCACCAGGTCGAGATCGCGCGCCAGCAGCAGCGACTGCGTCCCCTTCCCGCTGCCCTGGGCGCCGATGATCACGTACTTGCGCATGCCCGCAGCCTATGCGGCGCGGGCCCGGGCGGCCGCGCCCCGGGTCAGCGCGCGAGCCGCAGCGCCCGGCCCAGCCACCGGAACCGCGAGCGGTCGGGCACGTGCTCGGGCTCGTCGCGCAGCGTCAGGCAGTCCGGCAGCGTCCCGATCGCCGGCGGCCGCACGCACACCAGCGTCGCCCGCGCCCGGCGCGCGCAGTGCAGCCGCACCGACGGCCGCAGCAGCCGCGAGAACGGCCCCCGCGTCCCGTGCCCGACGACGAGGATGTCGTCCTCGCCCGCCAGCCGCACCAGCGTCGCCCCCGGCTCCCCGACCAGCGCCAGCGCGCTCATCTCCACGCCGTCCGGCGGGCCGCCGCTCACCTCGTCCAGCAGCCGGGCGACGAGCTCGGCGCCCGACCCGCGCAGCGCGTCGGTGATCCCGCAGCCGAGCTGGCCCGCCGCCGAGACGTGCGGCGGCAGCGGCGCGGAGTGGGCGACGAGCAGCGGCAGCCGGCGCAGCCGCGCCTCGCCGATCGCCCAGGAGAGCGCGCATCGTGCCCCCGAGGAGTCATCGACTCCCACGACGACGCGCGGGCCGCCCTCCGGTCTCGCGATCACGGTCCCTCCTGAAGGCAACGGACTGATGTGCACTCTAGGGTGCAGGCATACCCGTTCCGACGGAAGTGTTTCCGCTTCAGGAAAGCGGAGTTTCCGCAATCGTCACCGGCGTGTCGCCCGCGGGCCGCTCGCCGCGCCCCGCCGCGGGCCGGTCGGCGGGTGCCGCCGCGGGCCGTCCGGCGCCCGCGGGCCGGGCTCCGAAGCCGGACAGGACCGACTCCAGCAGCGGCAGCGCCGCGCCCGCCCGCTTCGCGCGGATCACCACGTCCCACGCCGGCTCGAACTTCTTCCACCCGCCCGCGTAGGCGGCGTGCCGGGCCTTGCCGCGCAGCGTCGGCTTCGACGCGGCGCCCCGCGCGATGTTCCGCCACCGGTAGAAGTCCCGGTAGGCGCGCCAGTACCCGTCCTCCAGCTGCGTGGCGGTCATCCGGGCGGGCTTGAACACGACCGTACGCGTGTCGTAGCGGTCCCAATCGCGGTGAAGGATCCGTCCCGCCTTCTCCATCCGCGCGTACAGCCGCGTGCCGGGATAGGGCGTCATCACGTGGAACGTCGCGGTCTCGATGCCCTGGCCGACCGCCCACTCGACCGTCCGCCCGAACACGCTCGGGTCGTCCTGGTCCATGCCGAACACGAAGCTGCCGTTCACCATGACGCCGTGGTCGTGCAGGCGCCTGATCACCTGCTCGTAGTCCCGGTCGATGTTCTGCCACTTGCGCTGCTCGGCCAGGTTGCCGGCGTTGACCGTCTCGAACCCCACGAACAGGCTCCGCAGCCCCGACTCCACGGCCTTCTCCAGCAGCCCCGGCCTCAGCACCGACTGGACCGTCCCGGCGGCCTGCCACAGCCGCCCCATCCCGCGCATCCCGTCGAACAGCGCCCCCGCGAACCGCGCGTTGCCGAACAGGTGGTCGTCCAGGAAGTACAGATGCCGGCCGGGCAGCCGGTCGATCTCGGCGAGCGCCGCGTCCACGGTCTGGGTGTAGAACGACTTGCCGCCCTCGAAGAACGCCTCCTTGTAGCAGAAGTCGCAGACGTGCGGGCAGCCACGGGACACGACGATCGAGTTCGGCACGAGGTACCGGCGCCGGTCGATGAGGTCCCGCCGCACCGGCGGCAGCCCGGCCAGCGTCCGCTCCGAGGAGTCGTAGCGCGGCGCCGGCCGCCCCGCGCGCAGGTCGGCGAGGAAGCGCGGCCAGGTGTCCTCGCCCGGCCCGCAGAAGATCGTGTCGGCGTGCGCCGCCGCCTCGTCCGGCAGCGACGTCACGTGCAGCCCGCCGAGGCACACGTACGCGCCCCGCGCGCGGTAGTGGTCCGCCAGCTCGTAGGCCCGCCGGGCGGACGTGATGTACACCTGGATCACCACCAGGTCGGGCTCGTCGGACAGGTCGACCTTCTGGACGTGCTCGTCGGTCAGCGTCACGTCGTCGTCCGGGTCGAGGTAGCCGGCGAGCGTGGCGAGCCCGAGCGGCGGGAAGAGCGAGTACTTGATCGGCCTGAAGAACGGCGACGACGCCTCGGTCAGGGCGGGCAGGATCATCTTCACGCGCATGCCCCCACGCTCCCGCCCGGAAAGGTGCGACATGTGCCCCCGATGTGCTGATCTCGTGGAGGTCCGCCCGACCCCCTACCCGGAGCCGAGACCCGACGTCCACAGCCACGCCGTCGCCTTGGTCTCCTTGCAGGCCCCCGAACTGCTGACGGGTGTTCGCGGCGCTGCCGGGTGAGGTCGCGGATCAGTCTGGTCGGCACTGGTGAATCCGCAGGTCGGGCGTAGGATCGGTGGAACCCGCGTGTTCTGTCGGTGGGGTCGCCTACGGTCGGGGGTGTGAGGCGGCCGTGTGAGCGCCGCCACAGTGACGCCGCCCCAGTGAAGGTGATGACCACCATGGCGAACAGCACCAAAGAGACGGACCGGGACTTTCAGGAGCTGGCCGACCCGTACCGGCGGGAGCTGCTGGCGCACTGCTACCGGATGCTCGGGTCCATCCACGACGCCGAGGACCTCGTCCAGGAGACGTACCTGCGCGCCTGGCGCTCCTACGACGGCTTCGAGGGGCGGTCGTCGCTGCGGACGTGGCTCTACCGGATCGCGACGAACGTCTGCCTCACCGCGATCGACCAGCGCGGCCACCGGCCGATGCCGTCCGGGCTGGGCGCCCCGAGCGACGAGCCGGAGCGGCCCGTGGTGGCCTCGCCGGAGGTGCCGTGGCTGGAGCCGGCGCCCGACGCGGTGCTCGGCGCGGACGCCGCCGACCCCGCCACCATCGTCGCCGCCCGCGAGAGCACCCGGCTCGCCTTCGTCGCCGCCCTCCAGCACCTGCCCGCCAAGCAGCGGGTCGTGCTGATCCTCCGGGACGTCCTGAAGTGGAAGGCGGCCGAGGCCGCCGAGCTGCTCGGCACCTCCACCGCGGCCGTCAACAGCGCGCTGCAGCGGGCGCGGGCGCAGCTGGAGGAGACCGCGCCGCTCCGCGACGAGTTGGTCGAGCCCACCGACCCGGGCCAGCGCGACCTGCTCGAACGGTACGCGAGGGCGTTCGACGACGCGGACGTGGACGCGCTGCTGGAGCTGTTCAGGAAGGACGCGGTCTGGGAGATGCCGCCGTTCCCCCAGTGGTTCGTCGGCGCCGACACGATCGTCCGGCTCATCAAGGCGCAGTGCGGGCCCGAGCCGGGGGAGCTGCGGATGGTGCCGGCGTCCGCCAACGGGCAGCCCGCCTTCGGCATGTACCGGCGCGACGCGGAGGGCGTGCACCGGCCGTTCCAGCTCCAGGTGCTCGGCATCACCGGCGAGGGGGTGGCGCAGGTGTCGGCGTTCTTCGACACGTCGCTGTTCCCCGTGTTCGGCCTGCCCGAGACGCTCTGACGGCCGTCCGGGGAGGCGTAAGGCGGTCGGTGCCCGAATTCCCCGGCAACGGGGAGCCGGCGTCCGGTGCTGACGGTGCCCCTGATTTTCCGTTGAGTGGAAACCCGGGTGGGCCGCCGTCGCCGGCTGCTGCCAGGGTTGAGGCAGTGCGGACGGCGCAGGCGACCCTGCCGGGATCCCGGAGGGGCGGGCGCCGCCGCGCCGCGACCGGGGCGGCACCGGCGGAGCACGCCGAGGAAGGAACGAGCGCATGACGCATCCCCCGTACCTGTATCCGGGCTACAAGAGCACGGTGCTCCGCGCCCCGTCGCAGGAGCTGATCATGCCGAAGCTCGGCCCGGACAGCGTCGAGCTGGCCTCGCCGGTCTTCGGCCATCAGGAGCTCGGACGGCTGGACCACGACCTGACCGTCCAGCACTCCGGCGAGCCGCTCGGCCAGCGGATCATCGTGGCCGGGCGGGTCCTGGACGGTGCGGGCCGCCCGGTGCGGAACGCGCTCGTCGAGGTCTGGCAGGCGAACTCCGCGGGCCGCTACGACCACCTCGGCGACATCCACCCCGCCCCGCTGGACCCCAACTTCACCGGCGCGGGACGGTGCCTCACCGACGACGAGGGCCGCTACCGGTTCATCACGATCAAGCCGGGCGCCTACCCGTGGGGCAACCACCACAACGCGTGGCGGCCGGCGCACATCCACTTCTCGGTGTTCGGCACCGCCTTCACCCAGCGGCTCGTCACGCAGATGTACTTCCCGGACGACCCGCTGTTCCCGTTCGACCCGATCTTCCAGTCGATCCCCGAGCAGAAGGACCGCGAGAAGCTGATCTCGCGGTTCGACATGGATCTCACCGAGCCGGAGTGGGCATTGGGATTCCAGTGGGACATCGTGCTCGGCGACACCCCGATGGAGGCGTGATGACCGTGCCCGCGAACAGCGCATCGGCGAAGGCCACGCCTTCGCAGACCGTCGGCCCGTTCTACGGCTACGCGCTGCCGTACGAGGCCGGCCCGCGGGTCGCGCCCGCGTGGCGGCCGGACGCGATCACCGTGCGCGGGCGGGTGCTCGACGGCGCCGGCGAGCCGGTGCCGGACGCGCTGCTGGAGATCTGGCAGGCCGACGAGAACGGGGAGATCCCCGCTCGGCCGGGCGGCATCGTCCGGGAGGGCCATGACTTCTCCGGGTTCGGGCGGTGCGGCACGGACCCGGCGGGCGGGTTCTGGTTCACCACGGTGAAGCCGGGCGCGGTCGGGGCGGGCGCGCCCTACATCGCGCTCCTGGTGTTCGCGCGGGGGCTGCTGAAGCCGGTCGCGACCCGGATCTACTTCCCGGAGGACGAGGCCGCGCACGCCGCCGACCCGCTGCTCGCGGAGGTCCCGGCGGCCCGCCGCGGGACGCTCGTCGCCGAGCGGGAGGGCGACCGGACGTACCGGTTCGACGTGCGGCTGCAGGGCGAGGGGGAGACGGTCTTCCTTGCCTTCTGAGACGTCGCCGCCCCCCGGCGGGCCGTCGCCCGACGCGGGGCTGCAGTCGCCCGTGCGCGCCGGGACGGAGGCCGAGGCGGCCACGGGCGACGCCGCGTACCTGGCGGCGATGCTGGACGCCGAGGCGGCGCTGGCCCGGGCGCAGGCCCGCCTGAAGATCATTCCGGCAGTGGCGGCCGAGGCGATCACCACGGCCGCCGCGTCCGGCGGGATCGACGTGGTGGACGTGGCGCGCCGGGCCCGCGGGTCGGGGAACCCCGTCGTCCCGCTGGTCGCCGACCTGCGCACCCTTGCCGGCGCGGCGGGCGAGCACGTCCACAAGGGCGCCACCAGCCAGGACATCGCCGACACCGGCGCGATGCTCGTCGCGGCCCGGGCCAGGCGCGCCGTCCTCGCCCACCTCGACCGGGCACTGGACGCGCTGGCCGGGACCGCGGCGCGGTACCGCGACACCCCGATGGCGGCGCGCACGCTCGGCCGGCAGGCGCTGCCCACCACGTTCGGCGCGAAGGCGGCGAACTGGCTGCTCGGCTGCCTGGAGGCGCGCGAGCGGCTGGCGGCGGTCGCGCTGCCGGTCCAGCTCGGCGGCGCCGCCGGCACGCTGGACGCCTACGGCGACCGGGCGTTCGACCTCGTGGCCGCGTTCGCCGAGGAGACCGGCCTGGACGCGCCGGTCCTGCCGTGGCACACCCGCCGGACCCCCGTCGCTGATCTGGCCTCGGCGCTCGCGGTGACCGCCGGCGCCCTCGGCAAGATCGCCACCGACGTGTGGCTGCTCGCGCAGAGCGAGGTCGGCGAGGTGGCCGAGGCCGCCGGGCCCGGGCGCGGCGGCTCGTCGTCGATGCCGCACAAGCGCAACCCGGCGCTGTCGGCCCTCGTCCGCTCGGCGGCGCTGCAGGTCCCGGCGTACGCGCAGGTCGTCCTCTCCGCGCAGGCAGCGCCGCTGGAGCGCCCGGCGGGGGAGTGGCACGCCGAATGGCAGCCGCTGCGCGAGTGCCTGCGGCTGACCGGCGGCGCGGCCGAGACCGCCGCCGAACTGGTCTGCGGCCTGGAGGTGTCGGCGGACCGGATGCGCGCGAACCTCGACGGCCTGCTGGACGTTCTCGGAGACGATCCCGGCACCGGCGCGGCCGCCGCCCTGGCCGACCGTGCCCTCGACGCGTACCGGAGGAACCGCGCGTGACCCCGCACCCGGGAACCCTGCACTTCGGCATCCCGCAGCACCGCCTCGACGGGCCGCCGGACGCGCCCGTCGTCGTCCTCGGCCCGTCGCTCGGCACCTCGATGGACCTGTGGCTGCCGCAGCTCCCGGCGCTGACCCGCAGGTGGCGGGTGCTGCGCTACGACCTGCCCGGGCACGGCGGCGCGCCGTCGCCCGGCGGCCCGCTCACCGTCGAGGGCCTCGCCGCCGGGGTCGCCCTGCTGCTCGACCGCCTCAGGATCGCCCGGGCCGCGTACGTCGGGGTGTCGCTCGGCGCCGCCATCGGCACCGCCCTCGCGCTTCTCGACCCGGTGCGCGTCGCGAGCCTCGTCCTGTGCTGCACCTCGCCCCGCTTCGGCGACCCGGAGCCGTGGCTGGAGCGCGCGGCGCTCGTCCGCCGCGAAGGCGTGGAGCCGGTCGCAGCCACGGCCGCCGGACGCTGGTTCACCCCCGGTTTCACCGGCGCGGACCCGTACGTCGCGATGCTCCGCGCGACCGACCCGGAGGGCTACGCGGGCTGCTGCGACGCGCTCGCCTCCTTCGACGCGACGGCACGGCTCGGCGCCATCGCCGCGCCGACGCTGGTGATCGCCGGCGCGCAGGACGGCCCCACCCCGCCGCACGGGCACGCCGACCGGCTCGCCGAGGGCATCCCCGGCGCCGGGCTGGTCGTGGTCGACGGCGCCGGGCACCTCGCCAACGCCGAACGCCCGGAACCGGTCACCGAGGCGATCACCGCACACCTGGACCGCACGTGGAAGGGACGAGAATGAGCGCGCGCCGCACCGACGAGGAACGGCACGCGGAGGGCATGCGCACGCGCCGCGAGGTGCTCGGCAACGCGCACGTCGACCGCGCCGAGGCACGCAAGGACGCCTTCACCGAGGACTTCCAGGACCTGATCACCCGGTACGCCTGGGGCGAGATCTGGACCCGTCCCGGCCTGGACCGCAGGACCCGCAGCTGCATCACGCTGACCGCCATGGTCGCGGGCGGCCACCTGGACGAGCTGGCCATGCACGTGCGCGCCGCCCTCCGCAACGGGCTGACCCCCGAGGAGATCAAGGAGGTCCTGTTGCAGACCGCGATCTATTGTGGAGTGCCCGCCGCGAACTCGGCGTTCGCCGTCGCCCAGCGGGTACTGGCCGAACAGGAGTGACCGGCGGGAGGGCCATGGCTGAGCGCGCGCGCCCGGTGAGCGTGGCGGGCAAGGTGATGGCCATCCTGAACGCCTTCGCCCAGGGCGACGTGCGCCTGAACCTGAGCGAGATCTGCCGCCGCGCCGAGCTGCCGCTGGCCACCGGGCACCGGCTGATCGGGGAGCTGGCCGCGGGCGGGTTCCTGGAGCGGGTGCCGGACGGGACGTACCGCATCGGCACCCGGCTGTGGCGGATCGGCAGCCAGGCCCCCGCCGTCACCGGGCTGCGCGAGCTGGCGCTGCCGCACATGGAGGACCTGTACGAGGCGACCCACGACAACGTGCAGCTCGCCGTGCTGCGCGATGACCGCGCCCTGGTCGTGGAGCGGCTGCGCGGGACGCGTTCGGTGCCGGTCGTGACGCAGGTCGGCGCGACGCTGCCGCTGCACACCACCGGCGTCGGGAAGGTGCTGCTGGCGTTCGCGGCGGCGGAGTACCGCGGGCGGGTGATCGACGCGGGGCTGGAGCGGTTCGCGGCCCGCACGATCACCGATCCGGAGGAGATGCGGCGCTGCCTGGAGCAGGTCCGCCGCTCGGGGTACGCGCTGACCCGCGACGAGATGACGCTGGGCGCCTCGTCGGTCGGCGCGCCCGTCCGCGACGGGACGGGGGAGGTGGTGGCCGCGCTGTCGCTGGTCGCGCGGAGCCGCAGCGCGGACCTGCGGCGGCTGCTGCCACCGCTGACGACGGCGGCGCGGGCGCTGTCGCGGGACGTCGCCCAGCACTGGCGCGGACACCCTGAGGTGTTTTCCGCCGAGCGGAAGACCGGCGCCTGAACCTGCGGGTACGCGCGCCAGCATCACAGGGGGATCCCCCCGAGAGAGCGATGACGAGGAGGCTCGATGCGTACCCAGGTGGCGATCATCGGCGGCGGCCCGGCGGGGCTGCTGCTGTCGCATCTGCTGCATCTGCAGGGGATCGATTCGGTGGTCCTGGAGAGCCGTGACCGCGGCTACGTGGAGCGGCGGCAGCGGGCCGGGATGCTCGAGCAGGGCACCACGGACGTGCTCCGCGAGAGCGGCGTGGGGGAGCGGCTCGACCGCGAGGGCCTCGTCCATCACGGCCTGGAGCTGCGGTTCGGCGGCGCGGGGCACCGGGTCCCGCTGACCGACCTGACGGGCCGGACCGTCACGGTCTACGCGCAGACCGAGATCGTCAAGGACCTGGTCGCCAGGCGGCTGGCGGACGGCGGCGACGTGCGCTTCGAGACGGAGGTCGTCGGCCTCGACCCGGCGGCGCCCAGCGTGACGTTCCGCGACGCCGGCGGCGGGACGCACACGCTCGACTGCGACTACATCGCGGGCTGCGACGGGTTCCACGGCGTCAGCCGCCCGGCGGTGCCGGGGCTGCGGACGTTCTCCCGCGAGTACCCGTTCGCCTGGCTCGGCGTCCTCGCCGACGTCCCGCCGTCCACCGACGAGCTGATCTACGCCAACCACGACCGCGGGTTCGCGCTGCACAGCCTGCGCTCCCCGCAGGTCAGCCGGCTGTACCTGCAGGTGGCGCCGGACGAGGACATCGCGGACTGGTCCGACGCGCGGATCTGGGAGGAGCTCGCGGCCCGGTTCGCCACCGACGACGGCTGGAAGCTGCGCGAGGGGCCGATCACCGACAAGTCGATCACGCCGATGCGCAGCTTCGTGGCCGAGCCGATGCGGCACGACCGGCTGTTCCTCGCGGGCGACGCGGCCCACATCGTCCCGCCGACGGGCGCCAAGGGTCTGAACCTGGCGGTGTCGGACGTGATCGTGCTGGCCAGGGCGCTGACGGAGCGGTATGCGACGGGCTCGGACGCTCTGCTCGACACGTATTCTTCGACCTGCCTGCGGCGCGTGTGGCGCGCCGAGCACTTCTCCTACTGGATGACCACGCTGCTGCACGTGGATCCGGCCGCCGACGACTTCGCCCTGCGGCTCCAGCGCTCGCACCTGGACTACGTGGCCTCCTCCGAGGCCGCGAAGGCGTCCCTGGCGGAGAACTACACGGGCCTGCCGCTCGACTAGCGCCGCGCGGCGGGGGGTGAACGGTGCGGGCGCGCCCGTGAACGGTGGACGCTGCGGATCCGTTCCCGCCCGCGATGAGATGCACATCACGCAAGCTGGCAGTGCCTGAAATTTTGCCGGACACGCAAGTTCGGTTTACCGTGAGGGCATGACCGAGACGAGCCTGCGCGAGCGCAAGAAGGTCGCGACGCGCCGGGCGCTCAGCCGCGCCGCCGCGCTCCTCGCCGTGGAGCGCGGCGTCGAGGGCGTCACCATCGAGGCGATCGCCGACGCGGCCGGGGTCTCCCCCCGCACGTTCCACAACTACTTCCCCGGCAAGGAAGAGGCGATCGTCGCGCCGCTCACCGACGGGGCGCAGGCCGTGATCGACGCCCTGCGCGCCCGCCCGGCGGGCGAGCCGATCTGGGACGCGCTGCGCGAGGTCGTCCGGGAGGCCCTGCTGCCGACCGACACCCGCGACGAGACCATCGCGCTGCTGCGCGTGGTCAAGCGGAACCCCGCGCTCGTCGGCAAGCAGCTGTGCGGGCTCGGCGAGATGCAGCGGCAGATCGCCGAGGTCATCGCCGCGCGCACCGGCACCCACGCCGGCCGCGACCTGTACCCGCACCTGCTGGCCGGCGCCGCGGGCGTCGCCATGCGCACCGCCGTCGACCTGTGGGTCGACGGGCGCAGCGGCGCCGACCTGCCCGAACTGATCGACTCGGCGTTCGCGCAGCTGCGCGCCGGGCTGCCCGGCCCGTGACCGGGCGCCTCCCGACCCCCGGCGCCGCGCCGCCGCCCAGCGGCGCCGGGTCCCCCAGCAGGGCGGCCGCACCCCCACCACCCCCCTGACCGAAGTGACAGCCCGACGGCCGGCCGCCGTGGGGCGATGTCCGCACGCCCCGTTACCGATGGGACGCTCTCTTGGCCACCTTCCTCTACCGGCTCGGCCGGTTCTCGTTCCGGCGCCGCCGGCTCGTCACGCTGCTCTGGGTGGGGCTGCTCGTGCTCTTCGGCGTCGGCGCCGCCGTGCTCAAGGGGCCCACCTCCAACGACTTCTCGATCCCGGGGACCGAGTCCCAGCAGGCGATCGACCTGCTCAAGGACCGGATGCCGCAGGCGTCGGCGGACGGCGCCACCGCCCGGGTCGTGTTCGCCGCGCCCGACGGCAGGACGGTGACCGACCCCGCCGGCAAGGCGGGCGTCGAGAAGGTCGTCGCCCGGCTGAAGGCGGCGCCGCAGGTCGCCTCCGTCGTCGACCCCTACCAGGCGAAGGCCGTCTCGCAGGACGGCCGGATCGCCTACACGCAGGTCACCTACAAGGTGCCGGCGATCGACGTCACCGACGCCGCGCGCGACGCGCTGACCGCCGCCGCCCAGCCCGGCCGGGACGCCGGGCTCCAGGTGGAGATGGGCGGCGACGCGACCGAGGCGATGCCCGAGCAGAGCGCCACCGAGGTGATCGGCGTCGCGGTCGCCGCGGTCGTGCTGATCATCACGTTCGGGTCGCTGATCGCCGCCGGGCTGCCGCTGCTGAACGCCCTCCTCGGCGTCGGCATCGCGATGGCCGGGATCACCGCGGCGACCGGGCTGTTCGAGATGAGCTCGATGACCTCGACGCTCGCGCTGATGCTCGGCCTCGCCGTCGCGATCGACTACGCGCTGTTCATCGTCTCCCGGTACCGGCACGAACTGCGCGAGGGCCGCACCGGCGAGGAGGCCGCGGGACGCGCCGTCGGCACCGCGGGGTCGGCGGTGGTGTTCGCCGGGCTGACCGTCGTCATCGCGCTGGCCGGCCTCGCCGTGGTCGACATCCCGATGCTCACCGAGATGGGGCTCGCCGCCGCGTTCGCCGTGGTCGTCGCGGTCCTGATCGCGCTGAGCCTGCTGCCCGCGCTGCTCGGCTTCGCCGGCCGCAAGGTGCTCGGCGGCTGGATCCCGTTCCTGCGCGGCGGCGTCTCCCGCCGCGGCCGCCCGCCGTTCGGCGAGCGGTGGGCCCGGTTCGTCGTCCGGCGCCCGCTGCCGGTGCTGCTGCTCGCCATCGCCGGCATGGGCGCGATCGCCGTCCCCGCGCTGGACCTGCGGCTCGGCATGCCCGGCGACGAGGTCGCCTCGCCCGCCACCACGCAGCGCAAGGCGTACGACCTGCTCGACAAGGGCTTCGGGCCCGGCTTCAACGGCCCGCTGATGGTCGTCGTGGACGGCGCGAACGCGCAGGCGGCCGGGCAGCGGTTCGCCGGCGAGATCAAGGCGCTGCCGGACGTCGCCGCCGTGACGCCGCCGCAGGCGAACCCGGCGGGGGACACCGCCGTGCTGACCGTCGTCCCGAAGAGCGGGCCGAGCAGCCAGCAGACCGAGGACCTCGTCTCGGCCATCCGCGGCAAGGGCGACGGGCTGAAGGCGCAGACCGGCGCGCAGGCCATGGTCACCGGCCGGACCGCCATGATGATCGACGTGTCGGCCAAGCTCAGCAGCGCCCTCGCGCCCTACCTCGGGCTCGTCGTCGGGCTCGCGTTCATCCTGCTGATGCTGGTGTTCCGGTCGCTGCTGGTCCCGCTGAAGGCCACGCTCGGGTTCCTGCTCACCGTCGCGGCCACCTTCGGCGCCGTCGTCGCGGTGTTCCAGTGGGGCTGGCTGTCCGGGCTGTTCGGCGTCGAGGAGACCGGCCCGATCATGAGCATGATGCCGATCTTCATGATCGGCGTGGTGTTCGGGCTGGCCATGGACTACCAGGTCTTCCTGGTCACCCGGATGCGCGAGGAGCACGTGCACGGCGCGCCCCCGGGGGAGGCGGTGGTCACCGGCTTCCGGCACGGCGCCCGCGTCGTCACCGCCGCCGCCGTGATCATGATCGCGGTGTTCGCCGGGTTCCTCTCCTCCTCCGAGTCGATGATCAAGATGATGGGCTTCGCGCTCGCCGCCGGCGTCGCCTTCGACGCCTTCGTCGTCCGGATGACGATCGTCCCGGCGGTGATGGCGCTCGTCGGCCGGGCCGCCTGGTGGCTGCCGCGGTGGCTCGCGCGCATCCTGCCCAACGTGGACGTCGAAGGTGAGAGGCTTCGGCATCTGCTCCACGACGGGCACGGCGGCGACCCCGCGCCGCGCCCCGGCGAGGGCGAGCGCGAGCTCGACCCGGCCGTGACCTGACCCAGGGCCCGGGCCGTCCCTCGCGGGGGACGGCCCGGGCCGTCCCAGCAGCCGCCGGCTCACCCGAGCGCGGCGGACCCGCCCGCCAAAGGACCTCCCATGAGCCTCCTCGAACAGCCGTCCCGGCCGGTCTCGTCGTTCGCGCGGCTGCGCAGACCGGGAGGACCGGGCGGGGCGCGGCCGGGCGGGCGGCCGCGGCCCGTCCGCGAGCTGCTGCTCATCGGGGTGCTGTTCACGGTCTACAAGCTCGGGCGGCTGCTGGCCAACGACCGGGTGGGCGAGGCGTTCGGCAACGCCCGCCGGATCTGGGACGTCGAGCGGGCCATCGACCTGCCCAACGAGCTGCACCTCCAGCACGGGCTGCTGCACAGCCAGTTCCTGGTGCACGTGGCCAACTGCTACTACGCCTACGTCCACTTCCCGGCGATGGCGCTGTTCCTGCTCTGGATCTACCTGCGCCGGCCCGCGCACTACCGGTGGATCCGCCGGGTGCTGGTCGCATTGACGGCCGGGGCGCTCGCGCTGCACCTGCTCGTCCCGCTGGCGCCGCCCCGGATGCTGCCCGCCACCGGCCTGATCGACACCGCCGCCCGCTTCGGCCCCTCGGTGTACGGGTCGCCGCAGCACGACACCATGGCCAACCAGTACGCGGCGATGCCGTCGCTGCACATCGGCTGGGCCGCGATCATCGCGATCGGGCTCATCGTCACGTGCCGGACGCGCTGGCGGTGGCTCTGGCTGGCGCATCTCGTCGCGACCGTCGCCGTCGTCGTCAGCACCGCCAACCACTACTGGATGGACGGGATCGTCGTGCTGGCGCTGCTGGCCGTCGCCGTCCTGCTGCTGCGGCCTCCCGCGGCGGCGCTGCCCGCGGCGGGTCCGCCGCGCGCCCCCGGCAAGGCGCGCACCCGCGGCGAGAAGCGTGCGCCCGACGAGACGCGCGTCCCTGGCGAGACGCCCACCGCCGGCGAGGCGCGCGCGGAACCGGAGACGTCCTAGTCAGGGCGTCGCGGGCTCGGCGCCGAGGGTCTCGAGCAGCTCGACGACCGGCTGCAGCTTCTCGTACAGCAGCAGCACCGGCTCGCCGGGCCCGGCCATGTCCAGCGCCGAGGTCAGCGCCCCCTTCAGGTCGCCCGCCGGGTGGTGCAGCACGTCCGGGCGGCCCTCCCGCAGCCCCTGGACGATCAGCCGCGTCATCTCGCCGGACCGGCGGCCGCGCAGGTCCTCGTCCTCGTAGACGACGACGCGCCCGAACGCGCCGGCCACGCACCGGGCCGTCTCGGCGACGAGCTCGTCGGACCGGTCGCCGGGCAGCGTCACCGCCGCGACGCCGCCCCCGCCCCAGCGCGCCCGCGCGAACTCGCCGATCGCGGTGACCGCCGCCGGGTTGTGCGCGTAGTCGACCAGCACCGGGTTGTCGCCGACCTGGTACACGCAGCCGCGCCCGGGATTGCGGGTGTGCGGCTCGAAGGTGCGCAGCGCCTCCGCGGCGACGTCCAGGGGCACGCCCAGCGCGCGGGCGGCGGCCAGCGCGGCCAGCGCGTTCGCGACGACGTGCCCGGCGCGGC
>NZ_JBEYYT010000153.1:0-20296 GCF_040645715.1 Spirillospora sp. NPDC046719
GATGCGCCGCGGCCGCCGCCATCGCCGCGCCGACGATCCCGGCGTTGTTCACCAGCCGCGCCGGGACGATCGGCGCCCGCACGCCCTCGATCAGCGGGACGAACCGGTCCGCCTTCTTGCTCACCCCGCCGCCCACGATGATCAGCGACGGCGAGATCAGCGCCTCCAGCCGGGCCATGTACTCGCTCAGCCGCTTCGCCCACCGCTCCCAGCCGAGGTCGTGCTCCTCGCGGGCCTTCGCCGACGCCCGCACCTCGGCGTCCTTCCCGCGGATCTCGATGTGCCCGAACTCGGTGTTCGGCACCAGCACCCCGTCGGTGAACAGCGCGCTGCCGATGCCCGTCCCGAGCGTCAGCACCACCACCGTGCCCTTGCGATCGCGTCCCGCGCCGAGCCGCATCTCCGCGACCCCGGCCGCGTCCGCGTCGTTCAGCAGGGTGATCTCCCGCCCGGTCGCGTCCGCCATCAGCGACGCCGCGTCCAGCCCCAGCCAGCGCTCCGACACGTTCGCCGCCGACAGCGTCACCCCGTCGATCACCACGCCCGGGTAGGTGACGCCGACCGGCCCGTCCCAGTCGAAGTGCCGGACCACGTCGGCGACCACCTCGGCCACCGGGCCGGGCTCGGACGGCTGCGGCGTCGCGACCCGGTACCGGTCCTCGGCCAGCTCCCCGGTGGACAGGTCGACCGGGGCGCCCTTGATCCCCGACCCGCCGATGTCGATCCCCAGCATCCGCATGCTCATGACCTACCCCTGCCCCCGCTTCCTGATCTCCCTGTGCCCGTTCGACGGCCAGGGTAGGCCGTGAAGATCGCGATTCGTCCCCGGGAAACCCTTATGCCGGGCGCGGCCCCCGGTCAGACTGGAAACGTGAATGACTTCGATCTCCTCGTCCTCGGTTCGGGCCCCGGCGGGCAGCGGGCGGCCATCGCCGCCGCCAAGCTCGGCCGGAAGGTGGCCGTCGTCGATCGCCGCGAGATGATCGGCGGGGTCTGCATCAACACCGGGACGATCCCGTCCAAGACCCTCCGCGAGGCCGTCCTCTACCTCACCGGCCTCAACCAGCGCGAGCTGTACGGCCAGAGCTACCGGGTCAAGGACGACATCACGGTCGCCGACCTCGGCATGCGGACCCAGCACGTCATCGGCCGGGAGACCGACGTGATCCGCAGCCAGCTGGCCCGCAACCACGTCACCGTGCTGCCGGGCACCGGCCGGTTCGTCGAGCCGAACGCGGTCGCCGTCTCCGGCGGGCGGGAACCGGGCGGGCGGGAGCAGAAGGTCACCGCCGACCGGATCGTGATCGCGACCGGCACCCGCCCCGCGCGCCCGGAGAGCGTCGCGTTCGACGAGAAGACGATCATCGACTCGGACGGCATCATCAACCTGGACCACGTCCCCGAGACGATGGTCGTGGTCGGCGCCGGGGTCATCGGCATCGAGTACGCCTCGATGTTCGCCGCGCTCGGCACCAAGGTCACCGTGGTCGAGCGGCGCGAGCGGATGCTGGAGTTCTGCGACCTGGAGATCGTCGAGGCCCTCAAGTACCACCTGCGCGACCTCGCGGTCACCTTCCGGTTCGGGGAGACCGTCGCGTCCGTCGAGCGAATGGCGCGCGGCGCGATCACCGTGCTGGAGAGCGGCAAGCGCATCCCCGCCGACACCGTGATGTACTCCGCCGGGCGCCAGGGCATGACGGACGGCCTGCAGCTGGAGGCGGCGGGTCTCGCCGCGGACCGCCGCGGCCGCATCAAGGTGGACGAGCACTACCGCACCGAGGTCCCGCACATCTACGCCGTCGGCGACGTGATCGGCTTCCCGTCCCTGGCGGCCACCTCGATGGAGCAGGGGCGCCTCGCGGCCCACCACGCGTGCGGCGAGCCGGTGTCGGACATCATCGACCTGCAGCCGATCGGGATCTACACCATCCCGGAGATCAGCTTCGTCGGCCGTACCGAGGACGCCCTGACCGAGGCGAAGGTGCCCTTCGAGGTCGGCGTGTCGCGCTACCGCGAGCTGGCCCGCGGCCAGATCATCGGCGATTCCTACGGGATGCTCAAGCTCCTGGTCTCCCCGGAGGACCGCAGGCTCCTCGGCGTGCACGTCTTCGGCACCGGGGCCACCGAGCTGGTGCACATCGGGCAGACGGTCATGGGCCTGGGCGGCACCGTCGACTACCTGGTCAACGCGGTGTTCAACTACCCCACGCTGGCCGAGTCGTACAAGGTCGCCGCCCTGGACGCGATGAACAAGATGCGCCACATGGCCCGGCTGTCCGAGTGATCACGACGGCCAGAGCAGGTTCTCCAGCTCGTCGTCGATGTCGATGAACTCGCTCTCCTCCCCGGCCGGGACGGCCTGGTAGGTGCGGTGCAGGAAGTCGGCCAGGGGCGGGAGCGGCACCTCGAACAGGGCGTTGCCGAACGGCGACGACAACGCAATGTTCAACGTCCCGTCGTCCCGGGCCGGCCAGACCTCG
Organism: Spirillospora sp. NPDC046719; assembly: GCF_040645715.1. Lineage (NCBI taxonomy): Bacteria > Bacillati > Actinomycetota > Actinomycetes > Streptosporangiales > Thermomonosporaceae > Spirillospora > Spirillospora sp. NPDC046719. The sequence continues at coordinate 2,481 of NZ_JBEYYT010000153.1, forward strand.
ACGTCCCCGTCCCCGACCTTGCGCACGATCCCCACGGTGAGCAGCTCCCGTGCGAAGATCCACTCCACCGGCTCGTCGTCGCCCACATAGAACGCCATCCGGATCGCGTACGGGTCGTCGGCCGCGTACTCCAGCCCGGCGAGCAGGGGAACGCTCGTGCGGTCGGGGACGACGAGACGAAGGCCCAGCTCCGCTGAGACTGTGGTACTGCTGTTCATGGCCATTCCCTCTAACGTCGGTCCCGCTGGCTCGCGGGGTGCTCCGGTGAGTGCTTCTCCCTCACACGGATGTCCCCCCGATCTATGACGCCTAACTGCCGCGCCGCGGTCCGACATTCCATGCCCCCCGGGTGGTGTGATCCATCTCACGCTCGCAAAACCGGCTCCTGACCTGCGCAAAAGCCGATCTTCGCCAGAAGGCCGACGCCCGCCGCGGACCGGCCGCGGCCGGGTAGGCTCGCACCGTGAGGCGGCGATCTTCTGGCCAAGGGTAAAACTGTGACAATTAATGATGAAAAGGACGCTCCACCGGGCGAATCCGGCCCCGTGCGGCGCTTCCGCGAGACCATCCGGCGCAACCCGATCCTCAACACCGCCTGGCGCGCGGGCGTCTTCGCGGTCGGCGCGACCGTCCTCGCCGGCGGCCTCGTCATGATGGTCACCCCCGGCCCCGGCATCGTCGGGATCGTCCTCGGCCTGGCCATCCTCGCCACCGAGTTCGCCTGGGCCCAGACCGCCCTGCACCGCGCCAAGGCCGCCGCCGAGCGCGCCAAGGAGAAGGCCCTCGACCCCCGCAAGCGCCGCCGCAACACCGTCCTCGGCGCCACCGGAGGCGTCCTCGCCGGCGCCCTCGTCGTCGGCTACCTCGCCGCCTACGGCTTCGCCCTGCCGTGGAACGTCGAGGACCTCACCTTCTGGAACTGATCCTCGATCACCTAGCGTGATCACATGGATCATGCCCGTCACCGGACGGTACGCGAGCACTGGACGGCCTTCCGGGAGTCCCCGTTCCTCCCCGCCGTCGTCCTGCTGTTCATCCTCGCCGCCGCCGCGGGCCTGTTCGCCGGCTCCTACTGCTACGCGATGGCCAACCCCGCCCCCCGCCACGTCCCCATGGCCGTCACCGGCCACGGGGAGTCCGCCCACCTCGTCCAGGCCCTCGACACGGGCCTCGACACCTCCCTGTCCATCCGCCACTACGCCACCTACGCCGCCGCCCGCTCCGCCGTCGACGAGCAGCGCGAGTTCGCGATCCTCGTCCTGCAGGGCGACCGCGCCCAGCTGGACGTCGCGGCCGCCGCCGGCGCCTCGGTCTCCCGCCTGCTCACCCAGGCCGCCCCGATCGCCGGCCAGAAGACCGGCGTGCCCCTCACCGTCCGCGACATCAAACCGCTCCAGCCCACCGACCCCCAGGGCCTGGCGATCTTCTACATCTCCCTCGCCTCGGTGATCATCGGCTTCGTGGGCGCCATCCAGCTCAGCGTGCACGCCCGCGCCCTCAACGCCGGCGAGCGCATCTCCTTCATCGCCGCCTACGCCGTCCTCGGCGGCCTGGCGATCTGCGCCGTAGTCGACGGCCTCCTCGGCGTCCTGGACCTCCCCTTCAAGGAGTCCTGGGGCATCTGCGCCCTCACCATGTTCACCAGCGGCATGGTCTTCACGATGTTCAACACCCTCGTCGGCCGCTGGGCCATGATCCCCACCTGGGGCCTGATGGTCCTGATCGGCAACCCGTCCTCCGGCGGCGCCGTCTCCTGGCCCCTGCTGCCGTCCCCCCTCGGCCTGATCGGCCGCTGGCTCCCGCCCGGCGCGTCCGTGAACGCCCAGCACACCGCCATCTACTTCCACTCCCACCAGCACGTCCTGCCGTTCATCGTGCTGGCCGCCTGGTCCCTGGTCGCCACCACGATCTTCGTCGTCTGGCGCCACCGCCACCCCGGCGGCCGCGACACCGCCCCCGCCCACGCCCGCTGATCGCCGCGCTCGATGAGCGAGCACCCCCCGACATGCGCTAGAGTTTCGGACGTCGGAACGCCCCACGGGACGTTCCGCCGGGGCGATTAGCTCAGTGGGAGAGCGCTTCGTTCACACCGAAGAGGTCACTGGTTCGAACCCAGTATCGCCCACCCTGTTTTAGCAGGTCAGCGAGGGTCTCGGAGATCATTCCGGGCCTTTTTCCGATCTTCAGGCCCGTCCGGGAGCCAAACGGGGAGCCACCGCTCCCAGACCTAGGCCCACCGGCTCCGACCGAAGACCGTGTTCATGGCCTCGGCTCCCTGCGTGATGACCGGCCTCAGCTGGTGCGGGTACACCTTCTCAGCTCGGCGGCCCGCGCCGCGCGGCGGTCCGTTGGTGGTTCCGGCTCACTCGAACGTGGTGGTCGGTCCATCGGCTGACCCATCACTCTTCACCTTGGTGGTGGACGTCCAGCGCCGTCGATTCACCGACCGATCGCAGCGGCGCCCGCTACTGTGGCGGCCCGCCTCCGCCTCGTTAAGCAATAAGGGAGGTCAGTGGAGCGCGGGTGATCCGAGGTGGCAGTAGCGGATGCTTAAGGTCCGCGACCGGCACGATGCGGCGGGTGGCGTTGATGGGTCCCGCCGACAGGCCGGGGGCGTACACGACCGCGGCGCCCGCCTTCAACGCGAGCTGTTCGGCCTCCGCCTTCTCGGCCAGCTTCTTACCGACCGCCAGGCGTTGACCGCCTGGTAGATCAGGCACGCCCGCGTTGGTCGCCACGCCCGACCCCAAGGCGCCCAACCAGACGGTGCGGACGCCAGTCCCGGCGAGAACGCTCACCCCGGCGGCAACGGCGCCCGGGCCGACCGCCCTTGGCGGGTGTGGGCATTCGTACCGGTCCGGAGTGCGGACGAGGACCCATGACCCGTTGGTCCCGCTGGAGCACCCTCTACAACGTCGACGTCCCCTGGGCGCCCTTGGACCGGCCTGCTCGCAGAGTTGCTCGGCCTGCGCACCGCGCGACCGGCGACCGGCGACGTGGAGTTCCTGGCCCGGAGCCCGGGCGTCCCGAGCAGGACCTCTGCCAGCATTTGGCCCGGGAGGATCCGCTTCACCGGGACCGCGGGCGTCTTGCCGGTGCGCCTGTGGCGGACGCCCGGCGCGGCGATGACGGGGTCACAGCGACCGTCAGTGATCGCCGAGCCGCACTCGGTGATGCTGATCCGGTCGCCGTGGCATCGCACACGGGATGGGTGTCGAAGTACGCGGCGCGGTAACGGCGCCGGATCCGCCGGCGGAATTTCCCCGGATAAAGTGCGACCGGCCCGAGAAACCGCGATCATCGAGCACCGCGGGGCTCCGCCATGCGGCGGGAGAACCGGGGCGTTTTCGGGTTCATCCTGCCGGGGATGGTGGGGCCCGTGGGGCTCGGCCTACGGATCTAAAGTCCCTTGGGGCTTTTCGGCTGGCGTGGGGACGTGAAGTGGCCAGTTGAGGACTGGCGATAACAGCACTTGTAAGCTGGACCGCCTTCTCGCGCCACCCCTTTGGCCGCTTCTCGCAATATTCTGGCGGCATGGACACCCTTGCCTCTCTCGTCCTTCATGACGCCGAGCCGTGGTGGTTGACTATGGGAACGCCGCGAAACGAGTCCCAGGAGAGGCAGTGCCATGATCCAACTGGAGTTCGGTCACCCCGGCGGGCTCGGGTCGTCCCAGGGTGAGCAAATGCCGGCGAAGCAGCAGGTGATCGTCAAGATCGACACCGATCGGGCGCCCTCCGATAAAGCAGTCATCCAGAACAACACCACCAGTAACAAGGGGTCGGGCGCGCACGTCACCTCGTATCGGGCGCTGCGGGGGTTCATCGAATCATGGCTCATCGGGCAGACGTTCCTGGAGGCATGGGAGAGAATTCATGCGATGTGGGTGTTCACCAATGATCTGGCGGACTCCTGGGCCGGCGCGCCGGGCCTTCAGTCGGAGTCGAGCAAATTGCATCGACACGCGATAAACGGCCTGATCAAACACGTGCCGGTCAGTATCGAAAATGAATGGATAACCCGCCAGGGCATTCCTTTGAAAAATGCTTATTGGGCTGAACCGATAAAGGTGACCAGCTCGCTACTGGACAAGGAGACGGACGACACGACCCGGCGGGAGCTCGAAGGCAAGCTCAAGCGGGACCGGCGGATCTACATCCACAGCGCCCAGCTAGAGCAGTACAAGGCCAAGTCAACCGAAGGCTACAGCGAACCCAAGGAGTGGGTGCCGAACCTCGCCTGCCACTACATCGGTGCGATGACCACGAGACTCAGTGACTGGCTGCAGGCCAGGAACCGATTCTGGTTCACTTCGCTGAACACCGCGTCTTACCGGACCGGCGAAGCGGACGCAGCAAGGGAACTGAAGCTCCTCCTGGCACAAATGAAGGACAGGCCCACCCTCAACCATGTGGAATACAACGAGATCGCCAAGCGGATGCTCGTCATGTTCGACTTCTTTCCGGAGAGGTTCGGCGATGACGTGACGATCGAGCATGCCAGCGCATGCGCCGCCCGCCATGTGGTCGAGTACTTCCAGTACACGCCCTTGATCCACCCGAACTGGCGAGACAGTATCTATAGCATGTTCATGGGGCAGTGGCTGCAGCGGATCGACGAGGACATCGAGAGGGAGAGGAAGAACCCCGACGGGAAGCGGAATCTGGCCGGCCTCAGAGAGCTGCTAGGGTCGTCCAGGGTGATGCGCGAAAAGAGCGAATCCTACTTCAATGAGTTCGCCAAGAGCATCACCTGGCCCCAGAAGTAGCGAGCTCTCTGGTTACGGTCCAGGGCAATGACCACACGATCTCGATGCCCCCGTCGCCGGGCCCTTTCGAACCGGCGACGATCGGCACGGTGCGGCTGACTCCCATGCTCTCGGAGGCCGTGCACGAGTTGAGCTGCCAGGACTGCCCGTGGGGAATCAGCATCGGCCCGCGGCCCGTCGTCGTCCTGGTGCCGGCCTCTCACTCACGGAAGGTTCATGACACCGCGGTGGCGAAGGCGTCGCGGAGCCCGACGAGGTCGAGGTCGGCAGCGCTCATGTTCGCTTCGGCCAGGGCCTGAGCGGTCGTCTCGCGGGTGAGGACGGCGTCGAAGTTCTCGCCGTCGCAGACGGTCTCCGAACGGGCGGTCGACGACAGGACGGTCACCGCCCGATCGCGGTCTAGGTCGAAGCGGGTGATCTCATCGTCGGAGGCGACGATGGCGGCGGCGCCTTCGCCGATCGGGCAGCACTGCAGGCGGGTGAACATGCCGCTGATCTGGGGTGGGCGAGCACCTCGTCGAGCGTGCGGGGCTTGCGGCGCTGGGCGTTGGGGTTGAGCGCGCCGTTGCGGCTGTTCTTGACCGCTACGGCCGCGATCTGTCCTGGGTTGGCACCGTGGTCGTGCGTGTAGCGGGAGGCCAGCAGCGCGAAGTGGGTGGCGGGTGCGACGCGGCCGTCGACTGTCGCCTATTCGGCGAAGTCGGCTACGACGGGGTGACGCCTGAGATGCTGACTGGTGCGGAGGTCGAGGCGTCGGCCCTGGCGGCCGCCGGCGGGGAGGCTGGCCTGTACAGGACGATCATGGCGGAGTTGTTGACTCAGCGCTCAAGTGGGAAGGGGCTGCGCTGCTCGGAGAACGGCCGGATGTTGCTCCTGGCTGCTGGAGCGCGGGCAGGGCTGAGAGACTGGCCTTCGCGACGTGTGGGAGGCGTGTTTGGCGGGAGCGCGGCTGATCGACACGCTGGAGCGGATCCATGACGGCTGGGGCGGGGACGGCCTGGCCAGGTTGAGGATCACGGCGGAGACCGCACCGCGCGCCGAGGCCCGCGCCGCGGGCGAGGGGGCCGAGATCCTCGTCAGCACGGGCCTGGTCGAGCTGATCGCGGCGTGGTTCGCCGCGGAGGACCCGGTCCCGGACGAACCGGCCGAGCAGGCCATGGTCCAGTCGCTGTACCTGCTGTATCTGCACGAGGTCGGGCACGTCCTGCACGGCCACCTGCGGTTCCCGCTCCCCGGGGCGTCCGGGCCCGGGCTGCGGATGGTGGACCACCCGATGGCGCTGGTCGCCGCGCGGGCGGCGTTCGAGTTCGAGGCCGACCGGTGGGCCGTGCGGCAGTTCGTCTGGGAGGCCTCCGGCGGGGACGACCTGGACGCCGAATCACTGCTCCTCGCTGTCGTGGAGGCGGCGATGGCGGCATCGGTGATGACCGAGGTGATGGACCGGCACGTGCATGCCAGGGACGGTGCCGCCCGGCTGTGGTCCGCGCTCGGGCGGTTCGATGAGATGCAGATCCATCCGCCGCTGCTCCTGCGGCGGTTCCTGATGCTCGACAGCGCCGTGCGGCTGGTGGACGGGGAAGGGCCGCGCCGGGCCGTCGAGAAGGCGTGGGGGAGCGGCACCGCCCTCGCCCACCGGTCCGACGGTCCGATGCCGCGGCTTCTGGGGTCGGCTTTCCTGGAACTCGCCCAGGAGTATCGCGACCCCCACGCGATGGCGAACGAACTCGATGCGCGGCTCCGCCTGATCCGGGAGCTGGGCCTGGTCCCGACGACGGAAGGGGACTGAGATGCGGCTTGAACTCGTCCTGGAGGTGGCCGACGAGCCCGACGGTCTGGCCGACGTCCTGCTCGACCGGCTCGCGGCGGCGGACGTCGACGAGGTGGGGCCGGTGACGTGCGCGCTGGAGCGCAGCGGCTTCGCCGAACCGGTGACGATCATCGCGACGGCGGTCGTCGTCACCGGGGGCGGGGTCCAACTCGTCCAGGGGCTGCGGCAGCTCCTGCAGGAACTCGACGGGCTGCGCGACGACTGGGCGAAGCTGCGGCGGGTCAGGGTGCGGACCGCGGCCGGCGACCACGACGCCGCGGAGGTCACGCCCGAGGAACTGGCGGCCGGGGATGACGGCGACCCTGCGTGACCTGCTGGAGCACGCGCGGACGGCGGACCGGATGGCCGCGTTCCTCCTCTCCACCGGCCTGCCCGGCGACCTCGGTGAGGCGGCGGAGCAGGACGTGATCGCGGCCTACGAGGCCGTCCTCCAGGCCGCACCTCTCGACCCCGGCCCGGACGACCGGCGCATCCTCGGGATCGCGGCCGACCTTCTCGGGCTGTTCTACAAGAACCGCCGGCACGGTGACGAGATCGCCAACCGGCGGCAGGCGCTGCGGTACATGAACCGCGCGCTGCGGTTGCTCGACCCGGACGCGCACGGGGAGGACGTCGCGGCCGTCCACGTCAACCTGGGCAACCTGTACGGGCGGCCAGTAGGCGGGCGCGACCGGGTAGCGGAGCCGGACGCGCTCACCTCGATCCGCCACATCGAGACCGGGCTGGAGATCCTCACCAGGCTCGGCGTCGCCGGCCGGTCGGCCGCCGACCTGCACGACAACCTCTCTGGCGCCTACGCCCGCCTGACCACGGGAGACCGTTTGGCGAACCTGCTGAAGGCGTTCGAGCACTCCCGGACGGCGAGGTCCCTCTACCCCGGCGCCGACGATGCCGACCTGGACGAACTGGCCTGCCTCGGCAACGCCCTCGACACCGCCCTGGAGGTCGTCCTCCTGGCACGCCGACGCATGTACGCGCCCGAAGACGGGAGCCAGGAGGCGTGGCTGGACACCGCGTTCGAGGTCGAGAGACGCACGTCCGAGCTGTTCCCCGCCACCGTTCCGAGCCCCCGCCTCCTCCGGCATCTCGACCGCATCGGCCACCAGTTCGGCCGCTGGGCCGAGGAAGTCGATCCGTTCTTCCACCTATGCGCCGCCTCCTGGTACCTCAACGCCGCGCGAGCCCACTCCTGGCTCTCCGAGCAGGGTTTCCAGCTTCCCCAGACCGGCTGCTACCTGGTCGGCCGGGGCGCCGGGCACAGCCTCGAAGCGCTGCTCCACGGCGTCCTCGAGGAGGACATCACGGACATCCTCGACCTGGCCCTCACCACCGCCGACGCGGCCGCGGAACCCGCATACCGCGCCGAGGCCCTGTTCCTGCGAGCCCGCTACCACCTGCTGCACGTCGCCGAGTTGGACCAGGCCGTCGCCGACGCCCGCGCGGCCCTCGCGGTCCTGCCTCCCGAGTCCTGGGAGGGCGTCGCGCACGCTTTCGACGGGTTCTTCGGCAGCCTCTCCGGCCTGCACGAGCAGCGTCCCGATCTCCTGCCGCCCCTCCGGGCGACGGTGCGGGAGGTGCTGCCGCGCTGGGAACACGGCACGATGGGCTGGGCGCGCCTGTCGATGTTCGCGGCGGCCCTCGACCTGTACTGCGTCCCTGACGGTGCCCCGCCGGAGGAGCACATCGCCGCCGTCCGTGCGATCCACGCCGACCTGGAGGGCTTGAGTCCCTACATCTCCCCTCTGGTCAACCGGGAGATCTGGTCGGGCATTGTCGTCTCGGCGCTCGGTCACCTGGTCGATCGCGGTATCACGGATCTTCCGGACGAGATGCGGGCCGACGCCGAGCACGCCCTGCTCATCTCGCTGGTCGTCACCCGGCCGGAGTGGCCCTCGCCCGAGCTGGCCGGCCGCATCGAACTGACGCCGTTGTCCCTGGCCCAGAAGCTGAACGCCGCCCTCGGCCTCTCCCTCGACCTTCACACCCCGCCGCCGGACTTCGCCCTGGCGCCGTCCGTACTCACCGTCGACGAGATGGCCGCGCTGGCCGCCGAACTCGCCGAGACGTGGACGGCCGACGAGTGAACGAGCAGGCAGCGGGGGTCAGCCGTCGAGGTGGCCGGCCGCGAGCAGACCGAACAACAGAGCGCCGATCGCCACCTGGTACACCACGAACGCGGTGAAGGCGGGGCAGCCGACGTCGGCGCTCTGCCGAGAGCCGGCGCTCACCGGAGAGGCGATCCCCTGGCGCGCAGGTCGAGCCCTATGCCGGCCCCTCCACCGCGCTTACGGCGGAGAGTGGAAGATGATCTTGCTTGGCGTGGAATCCAGTTGTGCGGGGGCTCCGCGTTGTCGCTGGTCAGCGAGTTTCGTCGGTAGCCCGAAATCAGCCGTGCCGGCTCGGGCAGTTTGGGCTGCTTGCCCTTGAGCTTGCCATTCTTCTTGGCCAGCGCCATGCCTTCGCGGGTGCGCAGGTTTCCCAGGTCGGCCTCGAACTCGGCGACCATCGCCAGGGTTTACACGGCCGAACGGGTCGTTCCAGTCGTAGACCGATCCGCCGAGCCCGAACAGCACGCCGCGGTCGGACGGGTCGGTGAGGATCTGGTTGGCTTCGGCCATGTTGCGGGCGAACCGGTCGAACTTGGTCACGGTGAACACGGTGCCCGGCCACACCGCGGCGGCCTGGTCCAGGCCGCCGCGGTTGCGGCGGGTGGTGCCGGAGAAGCCCCGGTCGATGTAGACGCGATCTTGCGGGACGCCGCGCGCGAGCAGCTGCTCGGTCTGGACGACGCCGTCCTGCTCGTCCGTGGAGCAGCGGGCATAGCCCACCTGGACGGTGCCGGGGGCCGTGGCGTTCGCGGCGTTCACGCGGTCAAGTGCTCCGGATAGGGCCCCGTCATCGGGATGGTTCGCGGAACACCTCGACCTGGGGTGCCGTCCGGGGCGGTTCGCGGGGCCGGTGACTTCGCCGGGCGCATGGTGTCCGATTCCTGCAAGACCGCCGCCCATTGCGTGAATACGTTGACCTGCATGAACCTATCTCCAGACCAGATCTTTCGACCTGGTGAGCATGCGTATGACCAGGAGCGGCTGGGGCTCAACCGGGCTGTGGAATCGCATCCGGCGTGCGTGGTCGGTGCCGCCGGTGAGCAGGACGTGGTCGCCGCCGTGCGGATGGCGGTGGCGCAGGGCCGGGCTGTCGGCGTGATGGCCACCGGCCACAGCCCTTCGGTGGCGGCGGACGGCGCCGTGCTGATCAACACCGGACGGCTGAACGGTGTCGAGGTGAACCCGCAGGCCAGGTCCGCCTGGGTGGAGGCGGGGACGCGGTGGCGGCAGGTCGTGGAGCGGGCCGGACCGCACGGCCTGGCGCCGCTCAACGGCTCCAGCCCCAACGTGGGCGCGGTCGGGTACACGACCGGCGGTGGCGCGGGCCTGCTCGGCCGCCGCTTCGGCTTCGCCGCCGATCACGTACGGCGGCTGCGCGTGGTCACCGCCGACGGCCGTCTGCGCGAGGCCGGCCCTGGCAGCGACCCCGATCTGTTCTGGGCGGTGCGCGGCGGCAAGGACAACTTCGGCGTCGTCGTCGGCATGGAGATCGAGCTGTTCCCGGTGTCGCGGCTGTACGGCGGCGGCCTCTACTTCCCCGCCGATGCCACCGGCGACGTCCTGCACGCCTACGCCGAATGGACCCGTTCGCTACCGGAGCACATGGCCTCCTCAGTGCTGCTGGCACAGAACCCGGACCTGCCCGGCGTGCCGGCGCCGCTGCGCGGCAGGTTCGTCACGCATGTACGGATCGCCTTCAGCGGCGCCGAAGGCGGAGAGGATCTGGTGCGGCCGCTGCGGGAGATCGGCCCCACCTTGATGGACACGCTGCGGGACATGCCCTACGCCGAGGTCGGCACCATCCACCACGACCCCACCGATGCCCCCTACGTGGCCTATGACCGCAACGTGCTCCTGCACGAGATCGGCAAGGACGCGGTCGACACGCTCCTGGCCAACGCAGGACCGGACGCGCAGCCGCCGTTCATCACCGAGCTGCGGCATTTCGGCGGCGCCTACGCCCGCCCGCCCGAGATCCCCAACTGCGTCGGCGGCAGGGACGCGGCGTTCTCCCTCTTCACCGGCGTGACGCCCGCCCCCGGGAACCGGGAGTCGCGCGACCGGTTCCTGGCGGACCTGCGCCCCTGGAGCACCGGTGGCACCAACATCAACTTCGCCGGTGTGGAGGACACCGACCCGGCCATCGTCCGCACCGCCTACCGGCCCGGCGACTACACCCGCCTAACCGAGCTCAAAGCCGTCTACGACCCCGGCAACGTCTTCCGGATCAACTTCAACATCCCCCCGAAAGAGGCGTCGACATGACGGCGCGGCCGTATCCGCGCGCCCCGGCCGTTCAGGTCAGCGCCTCGCTCAGACGCGGTGCGGGGCCATGCCGGTGTCCTTGACAGTGGCACCGCCGGTCCGTACGGCACCGCATCCCAACCTGCACACAACCACGATCACGGGAGAAAGTCTTGCGAGTCGGAATCGGGCTGCCCGCCGCCGTGCCGGACACGGACGCCACGGTCATCGGGCGCTGGGCCGCTGAAAGCGAGGAGCGCGGTTTCGCCTCCCTGGGGGTGATCGACCGGCTGGTGTACGACAACCTGGACCCGCTCGTCGCGCTGGCCGCCGCGGCGGTCCGAACTGAGCGCATCGAGCTGATGACCACTGTCCTCAACACCGGTTACCGGGGCAACGCCGTACTGCTGGCCAAGCAGATCGGCTCGCTGGAGCGGCTGTGCGCCGGACGGCTGACCGTGGGCCTGGGCATGGGCGGCTGGCCCGAGGATTACGCCGCCAGCGATGTACCGGCGACCCGGCGCGGCGCCGCGTTCGAGGCGGGCCTCGCGGCGATGCGCGCCGTGTGGCGCGGGGAGACGACTGGAGCATCCGGCCCGGTCCCCGCCCTCCCTGAAGGCCGTCCCGGACTGCTCCTGGCCGGTCTGGTACCCGCCGGGTTCGCTCGAGCCGCCCGCCTGTCCGACGGCTGGGTGGCCCCGTCCTTCGGCCTGCGAACCCTCGAACAGGGCGTCGAGGCCGTCCACCGGGAATGGACCCGGGCCGCACGACCCGGACGGCCGCGCATCATCGTCGAGCGCTACTTCTGCCTGGGACCCGGCGCGGCCCAGACCGCCGAAGCCTACGTGGCGCACTACTACGGCCCCGACTACCTTCCTCACATCCAGCCCGACCTGCTGACCGGCCCCGACCGGCTACGCCTGGAGATCGACCGCCTGACCGCGGCGGGCGCCGACGACCTGGTACTGCTGCCCTGCTCGGGCGATCCCCGGCAGATCGGCCTGCTCGCCGATGCCCTCGACCAGACGCGCCGGACACCGTCCAAGGAGGCGGCGCCGTGAACTCCCACGACCGGAAGGATCTGGCCGGGGCCGACCTCACCGATCTGGTCAACGTCGGCCGGGCGGTGGCCGGCTACTTCGCACGCATCGGGATCAACCGCAGCGCACAGCTGACGGGCAGGGACCCGATCGAAGTGTACGAGCAGATGTCGGCCGCCTGCGGTGAGGCCCTGGACCCGTGCCTGCTCGACACCATCATGTCCGCCGTGGACCAGGCCGAAGGACGACCCGCCCGCCCATGGTGGCACTACACCCCAGAACGCAAACGGCTGCTTACCGCAACCAGACCCACCACCAACGAAGACGCTTAGAACAAGGGAACATGCAAACGTGACCTCGTGATCTACGTCCGGGGGCTCCACCCTCGTCCAGATTGGGCTTCCGCCGGCACCGCTCACCAAACCCACGGGAACAGCAGGAGATCCGATGTGAAAGGGATGTTACGAGCATGTGACCTCTGTTCGAAGGGAAGAGTGATATGGATCACGTTGTACCGAAAGGGGCGAGCTTGAAGAGGTGAGTTACGGGGCGTGATTGGCTATGCGAGACTTCGGCCTTGTCTCCATGAGTTGAGTCGAGTAAGTATGGAATGTGTTGATCGCCAATGACGCGACGCTCCCGAGTGACCACGGGTCGATGGCCGACCTCACGCATCGGGGCACCCGTTCCGGGAATTGGTCTCTTCCGGGATGGGAACGTTCTAGACGATCTCGCGTCGATGTTCCTGACCGTCCGGGGTGGGCGCGCATGACCTGCCGCCCTTCAGCGACACAGCCAGGGGAATGTATGCGGGTCCTTCTCGTCGAAGACGACGCCGAGTTCAGCGAGGAATTAGCCGGTCGGCTGGAAGAGCAGGGAATGGACACCGTCGCCGTCGATCAGGGGCGGGCGGCACTCGAGCACTGCGCCGAGGTGGACATCGTCCTGCTGGATCTCATGCTCCCGGACCTCGACGGGTTCGCGGTCTGCCAGCTGATCCGCAACAGCTCCACCGTGCCGATCATCATCGTCAGCGGTCGGGACGACGAGTTCGACAGGGTGCTCGGCCTGCGGATGGGCGCGGACGACTTCGTCGCCAAGCCCTACCGGGTCCGCGAGCTCACCACCCGGATCGAGGCCGTGGTCCGGCGCGCCCGCGGGGCGTGGGCGGGCGGCGATTCGGTCAAGGAACTCGGCGGGGTCCACCTCGACCTGCGGCTCCGGCGGGTGCTGGTGAACGGGGAGGAGGTCGCGCTGACGCGCAAGGAGTTCGATCTGCTGGCGTTCCTGGCCTTCGAACCCGGCCGCACGTTCACCCGCGGCCAGATCATGGAAGAGGTCTGGGGGCACGACGGCGCCGGCGACACCAGGACGCTCGGCGTGCACATGACGGGGCTGCGCAAGAAGCTCGGCGTGGCGGGCCTCATCGAGACCGTGCGCGGCGTGGGATTCCGCCTAGTCGCCTGACATGTGGTCACGGATCTTCGGGGGTCAGCTCGCGCTGACTCTGCTCGCGCTGTCGGCGGTCGTGCTGCCCGCCGGACTGCTCATCGGCCACTGGGACGTCCTCGCCACCGCCGGCGGCAGTGCGCTCGTCGCGGTCGGCGCGCTCGCCGTTCCCCTGAAGTTCTGGCTGCTCGAACCCGGCCGCGCGCTCGCGGACGTGGTCCGGGGGCTGCGGGCGGGCGACATCGAACGGCTGGCCGCGCACCGGGCGCCGCCCTGGCTGCGGGAGCTGCTCGACTGCGTCCATGACATAGCCACCGCCCAGCAGAGCAACGCGTTCTTCCTCGCGGACGTGGCGCACCAGCTGCGGACCGAGATCCAGTTGCTGCAGATCCGGCTGGAGGGCCTGGACGGTCATGTGGACGAGGCCGGCAGGCGGCTGCACTCGCGTGCGCTCGCCGACACCGAGCGCCTTCACAGCACGCTGACCGAGCACCTGGAGCTGGCCAAGCTGATCGAGGTCAGGCCGCCGCGGGAGATCGAGATGTGCGAGGTGGTGGTCGAACGAGCGGGCGCCTGGTCCGACGTCGCGGACCGGCACGGCATCACGATCCGGACCCTGCTGCACGGCAGGCCCGTCATCCTCGCCCGGAGCGGGATGCTGGAGCAGCTGCTGGACATCCTGCTCGACAATGCGGTCCGTCATTCGCCCCGGGCGAGCACCATCATCGTCTCGGTGCAGGTCGGCGGGCGCGACACGACCCTCCGCGTGGTGGACGAGGGTCCCGGCATGACCGCCGAGGAGCGTGAGCGCGCCACCGTGCGCGGCTGGCGCGGCGAGCGGGAGAAGGGGGAGGGGCGCGGTCTGGGCCTGTCGATCGCCGGGATGCTGGTCGGGGTGAACGGCGGCCGGTTGACCCTCGCGGAGGCCCCCGGCGGCCGGGGGGTGGACGCGCGGTGCACGTTCCCCGTCATCGATCCCGGTGCCGCGGCGGTCGTGGACGACGAGGACGACGAGGACGACAACGTCCCCGTCAGGTGATCCCGGGCCGGTCAGCCGGCGGTGGCCTTGCCGGCCTTGGCCTCGCCGGTACGGGTGGTGGCGCGCTGGGCGAATGTACGCTCCACGTCGGCGCCGTCGTAGTACGTGCGGCCCGCCCGGGTGCGGCGGTTCCAGCGGTGCTCGCTGGCAAGGCGGTAGACGCTTCCGGTCGGCAGCCGCCAGAGGCGGGCCACCTCGGTCGCCGTCAGCCAGGCGGCAGGGGCGGGGGAAGGCGTCGGCTCCAGGGCCTCCGCCGATTGCGCTGAGTCCGCCGATCCCGGATGACGGTCCAGACGGCGGCTGAGCCGGAGCCATTCATGCGCGGCCCAGCGATGTTCCGCGTCGGCCGAGCACACGATCTCACCCGGAGACTCGTGCGGCCTGACCAGGGCCACCAGCTCTCCGGCGCAGCCGCTCTCCACGCAGGCGGCCCCGACCGGGACCCGGCGGCGGCCGTCCGGGCGGGCCACCCGGCGGGCGCGGCCGGTCAGCCGACCGATCTCGCGGGCGAACTCGGCGGCGGTTTCGTGCCCGCACAGCCAGCCGAGATGGCGGGTCAGGAAGCGGCTCAGGCCGGCCGCCGTGCGGCGCGGGCGCGCGATGCCGCGTTCGTCCGCGACCAGGCCGCTCCAGGAGCCGAGCACCGTGCGGATCGCCGCCCGGGCATCGGCGGCGGCGTCGTTGAACGGGAGCCCAGGCAGGGGTCCGCCCGAGGTGCGGCCGACGGCGACCCGCTGTTCGGAGCCGCCGAGGAGACGGCCGCACTCCTCGTACAGCACGGGCAGCAGGGACAGGTCGTCGGCGAGCGCGCCGGCGCAGGGATCGCACAGGCGCGCGGCCCCGGCCACGGTCCGGCGGCAGTTCGGCGCCTTACAGATCGAATTCGTCACAGGCTTCACGCTAGAGAGCACGCCAGGCCGCCAACAAGACGGCCGCACAAGATGTTCACTAACTTCGACCTAGAAATGCTAAGCGGCGCCTGACATAGCCCTTTCTAATCTTGTCTAGCGTTCTTTAGATGTCGCTTCATGAAAACTTAGAGCGCCCCTCTCTTGCCATTCGACGAGCTTCCGAAGAAGCTATTGACTACCGTCCCAACGAGTGTCTTCACCTTCCGGTCGCGCATTTCTCCGGCGGGTGGCGAGGAATCGAGGAGTCGCACGTGGACGCCGAAGTGATCGTCGTGGGCGCGGGTCCGGCGGGAATGATGCTCGCCGGTGAGCTGCGCTTGGCCGGGGTCAATGTCGTGGTCCTTGAACGGCTCGCAGAGCGAACCGGGGAATCACGCGGCCTGGGGTTCACCGCGCGCACGATGGAGGTCTTCGACCAGCGCGGGCTGCTGCCGCGGTTCGGCGAGATCGAGGTCAGCAATGTGGGCCATTTCGGTGGCGTTCCGGTCGACTTCGCGGTGCTCGACGGTGCGCATCAGGCGGCCAAGACCGTCCCGCAGTCGCAGACCGAAACGGTGCTGGAGGAGTGGGCCACCGCCCTCGGCGGCGACATCCGGCGCCGCCACGCGGTGGTCTCGGTCAAGAACCTGGACGACCGGGTGGAGGTCGAGGTCGAGGGACCGGACGGTGCCCACACCCTCACCGCGCCGTACCTGGTCGGTTGTGACGGCGGGCGCAGCGCCGTCCGCAAGGCCGCCGGGTTCGACTTCCCCGGCACGGCGGCCACGATGGAGATGTATCTCGCCGACGTCCGCGGGCTCGACCTCGAACCCCGCATGATCGGCGAGACCCTGCCGGGCGGGATGGTCATGGTCGGCCCGCTGCCCGGCGGCATCACCCGCCTCATCGTCTGCGAGCGCGGCACGCCCGCCCGCCGCCGGACCGCGCCGCCGGAATTCGACGAGGTGGCCGCGGCGTGGAAGCGGCTCACCGGCGACGACATCTCGCACGCCGAGCCGGTCTGGGTGAGCGCGTTCGGCGACGCCACCCGCCAGGTCACCGAGTACCGCCGCGGCCGGGTGTTCCTGGCCGGCGACTCCGCGCACATCCATCTGCCCGCCGGAGGCCAGGGCATGAACACCGGCATCCAGGACGCGGTCAACCTCGGCTGGAAACTCGGCGCCGTCGTCAAGGGCCGGGCCCCCGCCGGGCTTCTCGACACCTACCACGAGGAACGGCACCCGGTGGGCAAGCGGCTGCTCATGAACACGCAGGCACAGGGCCTGCTCTTCCTCAGCGGCCCCGAGGTGCAGCCCCTCCGCGACGTCATGCGCGAGCTCATCGGCTACGACGAGGTCTCCAGGCATCTCGCCGCCATGGTCAGCGGGCTGGAGATCCACTACGACGTCGGCGGCGGCACGCATCCGCTGCTCGGCCGCCGCATGCCGAACCTCGCCCTGGACGGGGACGCCCGGATCGGCGGCAGCACCGAGGCGCTGCGCGGCGGCCGCGGGGTCCTGCTCGATCTGGCGGACAATCCCGCGCTGCGCCGTCGTGCCGCCGGATGGGCCGACCGGGTGGACATCGTCACCGCCAAGCCCCGCGGCGCCACGCCGCCCTCCTGGCCCGACGGCACCGCGGCCGTCCTCGTCCGCCCCGACGGCCATGTGGCGTGGGCGGCGCCGGGCAGTCACGCCGACCTGCCGATGGCCCTGCGGCGCTGGTTCGGCGACCCGCGGTGACGGCGGACGCGACGGCCGCCCTGGACGCGACGGCCACCCTGGACGCGACGGCCACCCTGGACGCGGCGGACCGCCGGGTTCTCGTGGTCGGCGCGGGCCCGGTGGGCCTGCTGCTCGCCGGTGAGCTGCGGCTGGGCGGCGCGGACGTCACCGTGCTCGAACGTCTCCCCGCCCCGACGACCGAGTCCCGCGCGTCCACCCTGCACGCCCGCACGATGGAGCTCTTCGACGCCAGGGGGCTCCTCGACGCGTTCGGCACGCTGCCGAACGACACGATGGGCCACTTCGGAGGCATTCCGCTCGACCTGACGCTGCCGACCCCCTATCCCGGCCAGTGGAAGGCGCCGCAGACCGTCACCGAGGCGGTCCTCGGCCGGTGGGCGGGCGCCCTGGGCGCCGACATCCGCCGTGCGCACGAGGTGCACGACCTCACCGTCCATCAGGACCATGTCGTCGCCGAGGTCCGCACGCCGGACGGCCCGGTCCGCTTCCGCGCCGGGTATGTCGTCGGCTGCGACGGCGAGCAGAGCACGGTCCGGAGGCTCATCGGCGCGGACTTCCCGGGCCGGGACTCCAGCCGCGAGCTGATCCGCGCGGACGTCGACGGCGTCCAGATCCCGGACCGCCGCTTCCAGCGGCTGCCGGCGGGCCTGGCCATCGCGGCCCGGCGCGGCGACGGCGTCACCCGGGTGATGGCCCACGAGTTCG
>NZ_JBEYYT010000154.1:0-19597 GCF_040645715.1 Spirillospora sp. NPDC046719
TTTGATCAGGGTGGTGGGGGGGTGGGCCGGGGGGGGGGGGGGGGTGGCGGCCGCCCCCCCCGCCGGCCCGCGGGACCTGTCGTCGGGGATATCCAGTTGGGAGCGGGGGTGCGCGGGTCAGTCGCGGACGGGGGTGAAGTCGCGCGCCCCGATGAACGGCGGGCGCGGCGCCGGAGCGGAGAACGGCTCGACGCACGTGTTCTCGACGCTGTTGAAGACGATGAACACGTTGGAGCGCGGGAACGGGGTGATGTTCCCGTTCGAGCCGTGCATGCAGTTGCAGTCGAACATGGTGGCCGAGCCCGCGGGCCCGGTGAACAGCTCGATCCCGTGCTTGTCGGCCAGGATCGACAGGCTGTTCGGGTCGGGGGTGCCGATCTCCTGCCCGCGCAGCGACTCCTTGTAGTGGTCGGACGGGGTCTCCCCGACACAGGCCACGAAGGTCTTGTGCGAACCGGGCATGATCATTAGCCCGCCATTGTGCACGAAATTCTCCGTGAGCGCGATGGAAATGCTCACCGCGCGCATCCTCGGCATGCCGTCCTCGGCGTGCCAGGTCTCGAAGTCGGAGTGCCAGTAGAAGTCCTTGCCGGTGAACCCCGGCTTGTAGTTCACCCGGCTCTGGTGCACGTACACGTCGGAGCCGAGGATCTGCCGGGCCCGGCCGACCACGCGCGGGTCGCGGACGAGCTGCGCGAACACCTCGCTGATCTTGTGGACCTCGAAGATGGAGCGGACCTCGTCGGAGCCGCGCTCGGTGACCGTGCGCTCGTCGGCCAGGATGGCGGGGTCGGAGGCGAGCCGGCGCAGCTCGGCGCGGTAGTCCTCGACCTCCTCCGGCGCGAGCAGCTGCTCGACGGACAGGAAGCCGTCGCGGTCGAAGGAGTCGAGGGTGGCGGCGTCGACGGGGCCGTCGCCGGGCCCGCCGTAGACGACCGGGTCCTGCCGGTACAGCAGCGCCGCCTCGGCGGCCTTACGGGTGGGGTAGGCGTCGTCGATCGACGGGTGCGACTCGATGATGCTCATGCGTCCTCCTCGGTGAGCAGCGGATAGACCCCGTTCTCGTCGTGGACCTCCCGACCGGTGCAGGGGGGATTGAAGACGCACACGGTCCTGACGTCCGTGTGGGCGCGAAGGGTGTGGTGCTCGTGCCCGTCGAGCAGGTACATCACGCCCGGCTTGATCTCGTGCTTCTCGCCCGTCTCGTCGTTGGTGAGCTCGCCCTCACCCTCGACGCAGTAGACGGCCTCGATGTGGTTCGCGTACCACATCCTGGTCTCGGTGCCCGCGTACAGGATCGTCTCGTGCAGCGAGAACCCCACGCCCTCCTTGGCCAGCACGAAGCGGCGGCTGCACCAGGTCGGCGCCTGCACGTCGCGCTCGGTGCCGATGATCTCGTCAAGGGAGCGAACGATCATGGATTCCTCTTTTCCGGTGTGTTACTGGGCGGCGGTGCGGCCCGGCGGCCGGGTCAGACCGACACCTTGGTGCGGACGGCGTCGACCGACTCGGCGATGATCTCCAGGCCGTGGGCCAGCTCGGTCTCGGTCGTGGTGAGCGGCGGCAGCAGCTTGACGACCTCGCCCTCGGGGCCGGAGGTCTCCATGAGCAGCCCGCGGGAGAACGCCTCGGCGCACACCTGCGGCGCGGTCTCCGGGTCCTTCATCACCAGGCCCCACGCGAGGCCGCGGCCGCGGACGGTGTCGATCGCGCCGGCGTGCGCGAGCGCGATCTCCTCCAGCGCCGTCTGGACCTGCTGGCCCTTGGCGAGCGTCTGCTTCTCCATGCCCTCGCCGGTCCAGTAGTCCTCCAGCGCGGCGATGGCGGTGACGAACGCCGGGTTGAAGCCGCGGAAGGTGCCGTTGTGCTCGCCGGGCTCCCACACGTCCAGCTCGCGCTTCATGAGGGTGACCGCGAACGGCAGCCCGTAGCCGCTGAGCGACTTGGACAGGCAGACGATGTCCGGGGTGATCCCGGCCTCCTCGAAGCTGAAGAACGGGCCGGTGCGGCCGCAGCCCATCTGCACGTCGTCGACGATCAGCAGGATGTCCTGGCGGTGGCACAGGTCCTGCAGGCCGCGCAGCCACTCGGCGGTGGCGACGTTGATGCCGCCCTCGCCCTGCACCGTCTCGACGATCACGGCGGCGGGCTTGTCCAGGCCGCTGCCGCTGTCGTCGAGCATCGTCTCGAACAGCAGGAAGTCGGGCGTGCGGCCGTCGAGGTAGTTGTCGTAAGGCATCGCGACGCCGTGCCCGAGCGGCACGCCGGCGCCGGTGCGCTTCATCGAGTTGCCGGTGACCGCGAGCGCGCCGAGCGTCATGCCGTGGAAGGCGTTGGTGAAGCTGACGACGGTCTCGCGTCCGGTGTACTTGCGGGCCAGTTTCAGCGCCGCCTCGACCGAGTTGTTGCCCGCCGGGCCGGGGAACTGGACCTTGTAGTCGAGGCCCCGCGGCTCGAGGACGTACTCGTTGAATCGTTCCAGGAAGTCGCGCTTCGCCGTGGTGTACATGTCGAGGCTGTGCACAATGGCGTCGCCCGCGAGATAGTCCATCAGGCGGCGTTTCAGCTGAGGGTTGTTGTGTCCGTAGTTCAGGGTTCCCGCGCCGGCGAAGAAATCGAGGTAGCTGCGACCGTTCTCGTCGGTGATGTGGGAGCCCTGTGCGGTGCTGAACACCGTGGGCCAGCCCCGGCAGTAGCCGCGGACTTCCGATTCCATACGGGCGAAGACGTCCATGATCTGCCTCCGGCAGGTCGGGGGTGGGAGCGGTTCGGGCGAGACGCCGGTGCCGGGCGGCACCGGCCGGATGCGGTACGGGTCGGGAACGGACTCGAGCGGGTCCGGCCGGCGGCGGTTCCGCCGGCCGCGGGTCAGGTCGCGGGGCCGAACGGGCCGATCCGGAAGAGCACCTCGGGCTCGTGTCCGCCGCCGGGGAAGTGCTCGGCGCCGAACAGCGGCTCGCGGGTCAGGTCGCAGCCGCGGGCCCGGGCGAACGAGGCGAACATCGCCTCCGACGCTGTGTTGTCCGGAGTCACGGTGGCCTCCATGAAGCGGTGGCCGCGTGCCGACAGCCGGTCGCCGAGGCGGTCCAGCATGCGGCGTGCCAATCCCTGCCCCCGATGGGCGTCGTCAACCGCCACCTGCCACACGAAGAACGTGTCGGGGCGGGACGGGCGGACGTAGCCGGTGACGAAACCGCAGACTCCGCCGCCGTCGCGGGCCACCACGGAGGTGTCGGCGAAGTCGCGGCACCAGAGGGCGTAGCTGTAGGGCGAATTGACGTCCAGGACCTTGGAGTCCCGGGCGATCCGCCACAGTGCGGGGCCGTCGGTGAGGCTCGGCTCCTGGAGTTGCACGTCCTCGCTCGTCTCGTCCGTTTCGGGGCGTCGGGTCGGTGATTCCAGGGGTTGCGGTGCCATGTCCAGGCAACTTACCGAATCTCGCCGAGTGATCGTTCCGTAATGTTATCGGCAGGATGTTTAGCCTGGCGGGCAGCGGGTATGGCAGTTCGCTTGCCAAATTCGGAGTAATTTCGGCCGACCGTTCTCGGAGCGGTGGCGCGCCATTCCCTGCGATACGCAGGAGGTACTGGCGACTTCGCGGACGGGCGCGCGGAGCGCCTTCCTGAACGCAACCTTAATGTTCCGCGCCCGCCTGCCGCGCGTTTTTGTGTATCGGTTGTGTGAGGTAAGTCACTCAGATTCAATGACAACGGGAGCGGTGCGGTCGGCGTCACTGCGCATCGCGGGAGGTCGAGCCGCCGCGCGGGGCCGTGGGGCGGATGTGGGTCAAGACGTTGAGGCGGGCCCTGTGAGCCCCGGGTCCGTCACCTTCAAGCGGGTGATCACCTTGCCGCCGGGTAAGGCAGGGTTAGCGGACCGGTAAGGATTAGAGCGGTCCGGAGGCATTTCGGACACGGCCGGGACCCGGCGCGAGCGCGGGATCCCGACCGTGTTCCGGTCATGCCGTGGACGCGATCGAGGGGCGTCCGAAACAGCGGCTCAGTCGGCCTGCGCGAAACGGTCGGTCGCTTCGACGAGCCGGTGCAGGATCCCCGGCTCGCTGTAGGCGTGCCCCGCGTCGTCCACGATGTGGAACTCCGCCTCCGGCCACGCGCGGTGCAGGTCCCACGCCGTCGCCGCGGGCGTGCACACGTCGTAGCGGCCCTGCACGATCACGGCCGGGATGTGCCGGATCCGGTCCACGCCCCTGATCAGCTGCTCGTCCTCGAAGAACCCCTCGTTCATGAAGTAGTGGTTCTCGATCCGCGCGAACGCGACCGCGTAGTCCGGCTCCCCGAACCCCTCCGCCATCTCCGGGTCCGGGCGCAGCGTCAGCGTCGAGCCCTCCCACGTCGCCCACGCCTTCGCCGCCGCGACCCGCACGTCCCGGTCGGGGGAGTTGAGCCGCTCGTGGAAGGCGGAGATGAGGTCCTCCCGCTCGTCCTCCGGGATCGGCTCGACGTACTTCTCCCACAGGTCGGGGAAGATGAGCGACGCGCCCTCCTGGTAGAACCAGTACAGCTCGAACGGCCGCAGCGTGAAGATGCCGCGCAGCACCAGCTCGGTCACCCGCTCCGGATGCGTCTGCGCGTACGCCAGCGCCAGCGCGCTGCCCCAGCTGCCGCCGAACACCAGCCACCGCTCGATGCCGAGGTGCTCGCGCAGCCGCTCCATGTCGGCGACGAGATGCCAGGTCGTGTTCGCCTCCAGGGAGACGTCCGGGTCCTTGGCGTGCGGCAGGCTCCGGCCGCAGTTGCGCTGGTCGAACAGCACGATCCGGTACCGCTCCGGGTCGAACTGCCGGCGGTGCGCGGGACTGCACCCGCCGCCCGGCCCGCCGTGCAGCATCACCGCCGGCTTCCCGTCCGGGTTCCCGCAGACCTCCCAGTGGATCCGGTTGCCGTCGCCGACGTCGAGCAGCCCGGAGTCGTAGGGCTCGATCGGCGGATACAGGGTGCGAAGCTCCATGCCGCGGATCATCCCACCCGGCGGCCGGGTCCGCGCTTTCCCGCGCGGCGCGGTGTGACCCGTGGCACCGTTGTGGGGGCGGCAGGGGGCCCGCACCGGGTGTGACCAGGCGTGCGGCCCCCGTCCGCACCGAGAGCCGAGCACGAAACTAAACCCCAAACTGGGCAAACGTTCCGCTGGTCGGCACTAGAGTGCCTTCAGTGAGCGGAGCGACGAGCCCAAGGGCGAGGAGTGACGCGAGCGCCATGTCCATGACAGCCCCCGCGGAACACGGCCCCCGGACGGAGCCGTCGGCGAGGAGACGTGAGCGAAGTGACGAGCCGCGAGGCGAGGAACGCAGCGACCCGAGGGGGCGTCCCGGCGCCCCGCTCGAACGTCTCCGGACCACGAGGCGAGGAGACCAGTGAGTGAGCTGAACGGATCGGGTGGTTCGCGCGGAGTCCCGGACGCGGGTTCTCCCTGGCCCGCGATGGGGCGTGACCCGGGCCGCGGGTCCGACGTGCCCGTGCCTGCCGCCCAGCAGCCGATCCAGATGGCCAAGCCCCAGCAGCCCGGCCAGGGCGCGGACGCCGGACGCCCCGAGGGCGAGCAGCCCGAGGCCCAGCCCTGGGACATCGTCGAGCGGCTGCGCCAGATGGCCGACCTCATCGGCGACGCGCTCGCCGCCGGCGAGCGCAAGGTCAGCGAGGCGCAGAGCGAGACCGCCTCGCAGGTGGCGGCGATCCAGGCGGAGAAGGAGTCGGCGCAGCGCGACGCCGCGGCCGCCTGGGGCGAGGTGCAGCGCGCGCGGGGCCAGGCCGAGCAGGCCGACCGCCGCGCCGTGGACGCCGAGCGCCGCGTCACCGAGGCGCAGAACGAGGCCGCCTCGCAGGTGGCGGCGATCCAGGCGGAGAAGGAGTCGGCGCAGCGCGACGCGGCCGCCGCCTGGGGCGAGGTGCAGCGCGCGCGGGGTCAGGCCGAGCAGGCCGACCGCCGCGCCGTCGAGGCCGAGCGCAAGGTGGCCGAGGCCGAGCGGCGCGCCGGCGAGGTGCAGAACGAGGCCGTCACCCAGATCGCCGCCCTGCAGCAGGAGAAGGAGGCCGCGCAGCGCGACGCCGCGGCCGCCTGGAACCAGGCGCAGCAGGGCCGCGCCCAGGCCGACCAGGCGCGCGGGCAGGCCGAGCAGGCCCGCGTGCAGGCCGACCAGGCGCGCGCGCAGGCCGAGCAGGCCCGTGCCCAGATGGAGCAGGCGCAGGCCCAGGCCGAGCAGGCCGAGCGCCGCGTCGCCGAGGCCGAGGCCACCGTCCGGCAGGCCATCCAGCAGCGCGACGCGATGAGCGAGGCCCGCGACGACGCGCTGCGCGCCGTCGAGGACGCCGTCGGCGGCCGCCGCTCCGCCGAGGCCGAGCGCGACCGGGTCGCCGAGCAGGCCGCCGAGCTGTCGCGCGCCCTGGAGGCCGCGCACAGCGAGCTGTCGGCGCTGCGCTCCAAGGTGACCGACGCGGAGATGACCGCGCAGAACCTGCAGCACGCCGTCGTCGCCGCCGGCAAGGAGGCCGACGAGACGCGCCGCCGCGCGCAGGAGTCCGAGCGCCGCGCCCAGGAGAACGAGCGCCGCGCCCAGGAGGCGGAGCGGCGCGCTCAGGACGCCGAGCGCCGCGCGCAGGAGGCCATCACCCGCGCCGAGGCCGCCGAGGCCGAGCGCCAGCAGGCCCTGGACACCGCCGCGCAGTCGCTGGAGGCCGCCAAGAAGGCCGAACGCGAGCGCGACGCCAGCGCCCAGGCCCGCGAGGCCGCCGACCGCACCCGGGAGGCCGCGGTGCAGTCGCAGGCGCGCGCCGAGTCGGAGCTGACCCTCGCCCGGGGCCGCGCCGACCAGGCCGGCCGGGAACGCGACAAGGCGGTCGCCGGGATGCGGCAGATGGCCGCCGAGCGCGACGCGGTCGCCGAGAAGCTCGCCGAGCGCGACCAGTGGGTCGACCAGCTCGCCCAGGCCGTCACCGAGCAGCGCGCGCAGATCGCCGAGCTGTCGCAGGAGCGCGACGCCGCCCGGCAGGCCGCCGACCAGGCCCGATCCCTGATCGACGAGCTGACCCGCCAGCTGCGCACGATCATGCCCACCGCGGCGACCCCGCGGCTGTGAGAATCCCCCCGGCCCGCGGGCCGGGGGGCGCGGGCCGCCCGCCCCACACCCTCTGACCAGGGGGAGCGGGGCACGCCCGGGATGGCGCACCCGTGCCCGGCTGTTATCCTGGTGGCCCGTGGACAGTGCGGTACCGAGCACGTCGGAACGCCGCCTCGCAACGACCACGGGAGCGCCTTCTTGCCTTCGGCAGCCACTGGTAGATCACGTCCTACCAAGCACCTCTTCGTCACCGGCGGTGTCGCCTCCAGCCTCGGCAAGGGACTGACGGCCTCCAGCCTGGGGCGGCTTCTCACCCTTCGCGGGCTGCGGGTCACCATGCAGAAGCTGGACCCCTACCTCAACGTCGACCCCGGCACCATGAACCCGTTCCAGCACGGCGAGGTGTTCGTCACCGACGACGGCGCCGAGACCGACCTGGACATCGGCCACTACGAGCGGTTCCTGGACACCGAGCTGCACGGGTCCGCGAACGTCACCACCGGCCAGGTCTACTCCAACGTGATCGCCAAGGAGCGGCGCGGGGAGTACCTCGGCGACACCGTGCAGGTGATCCCGCACATCACCAACGAGATCAAGGACCGCATCCGCGGGATGGCGGACGACACCGAGGTCGACATCGTCATCACCGAGGTCGGCGGGACCGTCGGCGACATCGAGTCGCTGCCGTTCCTGGAGTCGGTGCGGCAGATCCGGCACGAGATCGGCCGCGACAACTGCTTCTTCCTGCACGTGTCGCTGCTGCCCTACATCGGCCCGTCCGGCGAGCTGAAGACCAAGCCGACCCAGCACTCGGTCGCCGCGCTGCGCTCCATCGGCATCCAGCCCGACGCGATCGTGTGCCGCTCGGACCGGCCGATCACCGACGGGCTCAAGCACAAGATCAGCCTGATGTGCGACGTGGACCGCGAGGCCGTGGTGTCCGCGGTCGACGCCGCGTCCATCTACGACATCCCGAAGGTGCTGCACGCCGAGGGCCTCGACGCCTACGTGGTGCGCCGGCTCGGGCTGCCGTTCCGGGACGTCGACTGGGGCGCCTGGGACCGGCTGCTGCGCCGCGTCCACAAGCCCGCCCGCGAGGTCACGATCGCGCTGGTCGGCAAGTACATCGACCTGCCCGACGCCTACCTGTCGGTGACGGAGGCGCTGCGGCACGGCGGCTTCGGCAACGACGCCAAGGTGCACATCCGCTGGGTGAAGAGCGACGACTGCGCGACCCCCGAGGGCGCCAAGCGGGAGCTGGACGGCGTCGACGGCGTGCTGATCCCCGGCGGGTTCGGCGTCCGCGGGATCGAGGGCAAGCTCGGCGCGATCCGGCACGCCCGCGAGAACCGCGTCCCGCTGCTCGGCATCTGCCTCGGCCTGCAGTGCATGGTGATCGAGGCGGCGCGGACGCTCGCCGGGCTCGCCGACGCCGGCAGCGCCGAGTTCGACGCCACCACCGCGCACCCGGTGGTCGCGACCATGGCCGACCAGGTCGACGTGGTCGCCGGCGAGCGCGACATGGGCGGCACGATGCGGCTCGGCCTCTACCCGGCCGACCTCGCCGACGGGTCGGTGGTGCGGGAGCTGTACGGGGAGGCGAAGGTCTCCGAGCGGCACCGGCACCGCTACGAGGTCAACAACGCCTACCGCGACCGGCTGGAGGAGGCGGGGCTGCGGTTCTCCGGGCTGTCGCCCGACGGCCGGCTCGTCGAGTACGTCGAGCTGCCCCGCGAGAACCACCCGTTCTTCGTCGGCACCCAGGCGCACCCGGAGTTCCGGTCCCGGCCGACCCGCCCGCACCCGCTGTTCACCGGCCTGGTCTCCGCGGCGATCGACTACGCCGACGCGCGCGCCGCGGACGCGTCGTGACCGCCGGCCCGGGGACCGGCCCCGAGCTCGGCCCGGACGACGTCCGCGACCGGCCGGAGCGCTGGAAGGTCGTCGAGGAGTCCACCCCGTTCACGGGGCGGGTGTTCAACGTCCGCCGCGACCGCGTCGAGATGCCGAGCGGCCCCGGCGGCGGCACCGAGATCGTCGGCCGCGACGTCATCGAGCACCTCGGCTCGGTCGGCGTCCTCGCCCTCGACGACCGCGACCGGGTGCTGCTGCTGCGCCAGTACCGGCACCCCGTCGAGCGGCTGCTCTGGGAGGCGCCCGCCGGGCTCCGCGACGTCGCGGGGGAGCCGCTGCGCGAGCTCGCGGAGCGGGAGCTGCTGGAGGAGGCCGGGTACCGGGCCGCGCGCTGGGACACCCTCGTCGACGTGTTCCCCTCGTCGGGCATGTCGAACGAGCGGAGCCGGATCTTCCTCGCCCGCGACCTCACGCAGGTGCCCGCCGAGCAGATCGACTTCGAGCGGGTGCACGAGGAGGCCGACATGCCGGTGGTGTGGGTGCCGCTGGACGAGGCCGTCCGCAAGGTCCTCGCGGGCGACGTGCACAACATGATCGCGTGCGTCGGGATCCTCGCCGCGCACGCCTCGCGCGCCTCCGGCTACCGCGACCTGCGCCCCGCCGACGCCCCGGAGGACTGACACCGGCCCCGGCGACCGCGACGCGGAACGCCCCGCCTCCCGATACGGGACGGCGGGGCGTTCCGCGTCTTTCGCGTTCGGTGGGGACGGCGCGGCCGGGTCGGGACGGCGCCGGTGCGAAACGCGACACGGCCGCGCCGCAGACCCCTGCGCGGCGCGGCGGGAGGGGGCATGATGGGCACGTCGCGACCCGCCTCGAGCGACCCGACCGAGCCGACCCCGACCGAGCCGACCGACCGTCAGAAGAGGTGCCGCACTGTCCCCGAGCACGACCCGCCGGTCCGCCGAGCGGCCCCCCGCACCGGACGCCGACCCCGAACCGGGCACCGGCTCCGCGCTCGAGTCGGCGGTGCGCACCTACCTGGGGCACCTGGCCGTCGAGCGCGGCCTCGCCGCCAACACCCTGTCCTCCTACCGCCGCGACCTGCGCCGCTACGTCCGGGCGCAGGAGGGCCGTGGCCGCGCCTCCGTCGCCGACATCACCGAGGACGACGTCCGCGCGTTCCTGATGGGCCTGCGGGAGGGCGACGAGGAGCACCCGCCGCTGTCGGCCGGGTCGGCGGCGCGCGCGCTCGTCGCCGTCAGGGGGCTGCACCGGTTCGCGCTGCGCGAGGGCCTCGCGTCCGACGACCCCGCGCACGACGTCAAACCGCCGACGCCGCCGCGGCGGCTCCCCAAGGCCATCACGCTGGAGGAGGTCGAGCGGCTGCTCGCCGCGGCCGCCGGACCGTCCGACGGCGACGCCGGCGCCGCCCGCGGCCTGCGCGACCGCGCGCTGCTGGAACTGCTGTACGGGTCCGGCGCCCGGATCTCCGAGGCGGTCGGCCTGGACGTCGACGACCTCGACCTCGCCGACGGGTTCGCCCGCGTCGCCGGCAAGGGGGGCAAGGCCCGGATCGTTCCCATCGGCGACTACGCGGTGCGGGCCGTCGACGCCTACCTCGTCCGCGCGCGTCCTGAACTCGCCGGCGCCGGACGCGGCGGCCCCGCGCTGTTCCTGAACGCCCGCGGCGGGCGGCTGTCGCGGCAGGGCGCCTGGATGGTGCTGCGCGCCGCCGCCGACCGGGCGCGGCTGTCGCAGGTGTCGCCGCACACGCTGCGGCACTCGTTCGCCACCCACCTGCTGGACGGCGGCGCCGACGTGCGCGTCGTCCAGGAATTGCTCGGACACGCCTCCGTGACCACCACCCAGGTCTACACTCTGGTCACGGTCCAGCTGCTGCGCGAGGTGTACGCCACATCGCATCCGCGTGCCCAGAGCTGAGCGCCCAGCCGCGCGCACCGCGCAGGCCGGGACGCACGGCCGTGCCCGCCGCGACAAATGTCGACACGCGGCGCGCGTCGGCTTGAGACGCAGGGGACGGAGCCCTAGAGTCCCCGTTCTGGACGGCATTCCCGGCCGCCGGGGAGGGATCTGGTGACCAGCACGAACGGCGGGCATGGAGTCCTCTCCTCCGCCACCATAGAGACCGATCCGAGTCGGGCCCTCGGCCCGACTCAGCGACCCGTGCCCGTCTTTCCGGAGCCGGAGCCGCTGGCGGAGCACGGACCCGCCCGCATCGTCGCCATCTGCAACCAGAAGGGCGGCGTCGGCAAGACCACCACGACGATCAACCTGGGCGCCGCGCTCGCCGAGTACGGCCGCCGGGTGCTGCTCGTCGACTTCGACCCGCAGGGCGCCCTGTCGGTCGGCCTCGGCAAGGGCGACCCGCGCCAGCTCGACATGACGATCCACAACCTGCTGCTCGAACGCGACACCGAGTGGGAGGACGTCGTCCTGGAGACCGGCGTCGACGGCATGGACCTGCTGCCGAGCAACATCGACCTGTCCGGCGCCGAGGTCCAGCTCGTCCACGAGGTGGGCCGCGAGTACATCCTGCAGGGCGCGCTGAAGTCCGCGGTCCCGCACTACGACTACATCCTGATCGACTGCCAGCCGTCGCTCGGCCTGCTGACCGTGAACGCGCTGGCCGCCAGCGAGGGCGTGCTGATCCCGCTGGAGTGCGAGTACTTCGCGATGCGCGGCGTCGCGCTGCTGATGGAGACCATCGACAAGGTGCAGGGCCGGATCAACCCGGGCCTGGTGATCGACGGCGTGCTCGGCACCATGTACGACTCGCGGACCCTGCACACCCGCGAGGTCCTCGGCCGCATCGTCGAGGCCTTCGGCGACAAGGTCTTCCACACGGTCATCAACCGCACGGTACGGTTTCCTGACGCGACCGTCGCCGGGGAGCCGATCACGTACTTCGACCCGAACTCGATGGGCGCGAACGCATACCGGGGTCTGGCGCGGGAGGTGCTCGGAAGGTGGGCTCACGTCGGGTAAGGCTGCCCGGTGTCGATGAGATCTTCCGGCCCACCGCGCCGCCGCCCGGCCCCGCTCCCGGCCCGCCCGGCGGCCCGCCCGCGCCCGGGCGCGCCCGGCCGGAGCACGCCGTCCCCGAGTACGCCGTCCCGGACCAGACCGCTCCGGAACGCGCCGGGGCGGAGCGCGCGGTGCCGGGCACCGGCCCGTCCCGGCTCGCGGTGCCGGACGCCGGGCGCCGCCCCACCGGACGCCAGCGCCACGACTCCAAGATCACCGTGTACATCTCGTCCGACGAGCTGCTCGCGCTGGAGCAGCTGCGGCTGCGGCTGCGCGCCGACCACGCCCTGCCCGTCGACCGGGGCCGGCTGGTCCGCGAGGCCGTCGCGGCGATGATCGGCGACTTCGACGCCCACGGCGAGCACAGCACGCTCGTCCGGCGCCTGCGCGACATGTCCTGACCGCCATCCCCGCACGGTAGGGATCAGCATGGCCCAGCCCCCCGGCGAGCCGCCCGAGCCGCCCGAGCCGTTCCGGCCCCCGCCGCCCATCTACGCTCCGCCGCCCTCGGGCGAGGGCCCGCCGCCCCCGCCGTACGCGCCGACGCCGCCGGCCGGCATGCCCCCACCGGCCGGGATGCCCCCCGCCGGACCGCCTCCGCCCGGAGCGGCGCCGACCGCCTACCCGCTGCCCGGCGCCGGCGCGCAGTACCCGCCGCCCGCCCGGCCCTCGCGCCGGACGCCGCTGATCATCGGGGGCGTCGCCGCGCTCGTCCTCGTCCTCGTGGTCGCCGGCGTGGCCGTCTACCTGGCGACCAGCGGCGGCGACGGCTACGACGGCGGCCCGACCGACCTCCGGCAGCCGATGACGCTCCAGCAGGTCGCGGCGGTCACCCAGGCGCCCTGCGCGGCCGGGACGCTGCCGGAGGCGTCCGGGACGTCCTGCTACCGGCTCGCGGGCGGCGGCATGACCGTCCGCCGCGTCGAGCGCATGAAGGTCGAGCCGCCGTCCGGCGGGTCCACGTCCTGGACCATCCAGATCGGCCTCACCAAGGCGGACGCGCGGGCCTTCGCCGGGCTCACCGGGACGGCGGCGCAGCAGCAGCCCGGGACGCCCGGGCAGCAGATCGCGATGGTCGTCGGCGGGCGGGTGCTGTCGGCTCCGGCGGTCACCGACGGCCCCATCACGGGCGGCTCGGTGCAGATCACCGGCTCTTTCACCCGCGTCCAGGCCGAGGACCTCGTCGCCCGGATCGCCGGGCGCCGCCCCTCCTGACGGGCGCCCCGCCCACGCCCCGCCGCCGGGCGCCCGCACCCCGCCGGGCATGGGACGATGTGGCCGGTGAGCATGTTGCCGGGGAGCACGGGACGGGCGGCGTCCTCCGCTACCGTGAGCGACGTGGACGAGACGGCGCCGGAGCAGAGCGAGGGCGAGGGGCAGCACGAGGGCGAGGAGCACGGCGAGGGGCAGGGCTTCCGCGTCCACCTCGACAACTTCGACGGCCCGTTCGACCTGCTCCTCGGGCTGATCTCCAAGCACAAGCTCGACATCACCGAGGTGTCCCTGCACAAGGTCACCGACGACTTCATCGCCCACATCCGCTCCTACGGCAAGGACTGGGACCTCGACCAGGCCAGCCACTTCCTGCTCGTCGCCGCGACCCTGCTGGACCTGAAGGCGGCGCGGCTGCTGCCGTCCGGCGAGGTCGACGACGAGGAGGACCTGGCCCTGCTGGAGGCCCGCGACCTGCTGTTCGCCCGGCTGCTGCAGTACCGCGCGTACAAGGAGGTCGCGCAGGTGCTCGCCGCCCGGATGGCCGACGCGGGCAGGCGGTTCCCGCGTGTGGTGCCGATGGAGCCGAAGTTCGCCAACCTGCTGCCGGAGGTGCTGCTCGGCCTCGGCCCGGAGGAGTTCGCCCGGCTCGCGGCCAAGGCCCTCGCCCCGAAGGCGCCGCCCTCGGTGTCGGTCGAGCACATGTACCAGCCGAAGGCGAGCGTCAAGGAGCAGGCCGAGATCGTCGTGGAGAAGCTGCGGCGGCTCCGCAAGACCACGTTCCGCGTCCTGGCGTCCGACGCCGACGGCACCTACGAGGTCGTCGCGCGGTTCCTGGCGCTGCTGGAGCTGTACCGGGAGCGGGCCGTCACGTTCGAGCAGCTCGAACCGCTCGGTGAGCTGCACGTCACGTGGACCGGCACCGACGAGGGCGACGTGGCGGTCGGCGACGACTACGAGGGCTCCCGCGAGGCCCGGGACGCGGCCGAGAAGGACGGGAAGGACGAGGACGACGATGACTGAGGGACCCGGCCCGGACACGCCGGAGGAGCGCCCCCCGCAGGACGCGCCCGACGAGCCCCAGGCCGAGGCGCCGCACGCGGAGGCCCCGCCCGAGGCGCCGCACGCGGACGCCCCGGAGGGGGCGCCGGAGGAGGCGGAAAGCGCCGGCGGCGAGGGGCAGCCGGGCCTGCGCGCCTCGATCGAGGCGATCCTGCTGGTGGTGGACGAGCCGGTCGCCGAGATCACCCTGGCGCAGCTGCTGGAGCGGCCGCGCGGCGAGGTCGCCGCGACGCTGCGGGAGCTGGCCGCGGAATACACCGAGCAGGGCCGCGGGTTCGACCTCAGGGAGGTCGCCGGCGGCTGGCGGTTCTACACCCGGGACGTGTGCGCCCCGGTGGTGGAGCGGTTCGTCACCGACGGCCAGCAGGCCCGGCTGACGCAGGCCGCGCTGGAGACCCTCGCGGTCGTCGCCTACCGGCAGCCGGTGAGCCGGGCGCGGGTGTCGGCGGTCCGCGGCGTCAACAGCGACGGCGTGATGCGGACGCTCACGCTGCGCGGCCTGATCGAGAACGCCGGCCAGGAACCGGAGACCGGCGCGCACCTGTACCGCACCACCGGGTACTTCCTGGAGCGGCTGGGGCTGCGCGACCTCGGCGAGCTGCCGGAGCTGGCCCCCTTCCTCCCCGACGACCTGCCAGAAGACATAGTTGAGGAAACGTGACTGACAACGAGGGCGTGCGCCTGCAGAAGGTGCTGGCCGAGGCCGGGATCGGCAGCCGCCGCCACTGCGAGGAGCTGATCGGCGAGGGCCGCGTGACCGTCGACGGCAAGCGGGTGTTCCGGTTCGGCGAGCGGGTCGACCCGCAGCGGGCCGTGATCCACGTGGACGGCAAGCGGGTCGAGACGCGCGCCGAGATGCGGTACTACATGATCAACAAGCCGCGCGGCGTGGTCAGCACGATGTCGGACGAGCGCGGCCGCAAGTCCCTGGAGGACTACGTGGACGTGCCGGAGCGGCTGTTCCACGTCGGCCGGCTCGACACCGACACCGAGGGCCTGATCCTGCTCACCAACGACGGCGAGCTCGCCCACCGGCTCACCCACCCGAGCTACGGGGTGTTCAAGACCTACCTCGCCGAGATCCACGGGCCGATCCCGCGCGATCTCGGCAAGCGGCTGCGCGCCGGGGTGACGCTGGACGACGGCCCGGCCAAGGCCGACAAGTTCCGGGTGTTCGACCAGGTCGGCAAGCGGGTGCTGGTGGAGATCACCCTGCACGAGGGGCGCAAGCACATCGTGCGGCGGCTGCTGAAGGAGGTCGGGTTCCCGGTGCAGCAGCTGGCCCGCATAGAGTTCGGCCCGATCAAGCTGGGCCAGCTGAAGCCGGGCGGGATGCGCGCGCTGACCGTCCAGGAGGTCGGCGAGCTCTACCAGGTGGTCGGGCTGTAGCCCGGCCGGCGATCCGACGGGACGGAGAGGGACGACGTGGCGGTACGCGCGGTCCGCGGGGCGACGCAGGTGGACGCCGACGACCGGGAGGAGATCCTGGCGGCGACGGCCGAGCTGGTGAGCGAGGTCATGAGCCGCAACGGGCTGACCACCGACGATGTGATCAGCGTGCTGTTCACGGCGACGCCGGACCTGACGGCGGAGTTCCCGGCGCTCGCGGCGCGCAAGCTCGGTTTCCAGGAGGTGCCGCTGATGTGCGCGAGCGAGATCGCCGTGCCGCACGCGCTGCCGCGGGTGATCCGGCTGATGGCGCACGTCGCGACGGACCGTCCACGCGCGGAGGTCCAGCACGTGTACCTGCGCGGCGCCAAGGCGCTCCGCCTGGACATCGCGCAATAGCGCCCGAGCGCAGCGAGGCACGGGCAGGGCGCGGTGGCGCCCGGCGGGGCGGCGGCGGTCGCAATGATCAGCGGAACGGTGATCAGGCGGGATGGGGCGCAGTAGGGTGACGGGCGTGGACGAGGACGTGGTGGGCCGCATCGTCGTGGTCGGGACGGGCCTGATCGGCACGTCGATCGCGCTGGCGATGCGCGAGCGCGGCGCCGAGGTGCTGCTGACCGACCGGGACGCCGCCGCCCTCGCGCTGGCGGTCGAGCTGGGCGCGGGGACGGCGCTGCCGGGCGGGGCGTCCGCGGAGCCTGCGGACCTGGCGGTGCTGGCGGTGCCGCCCGCGGCGGTCGCGGTGACGCTGCTGGACGCGCAGAAGCGCGGCCTGGCCACGGCGTACACGGACGTGGCGAGCGTGAAGGCGCTGCCGCTGGCGCAGGCGGCGGAGCTGGGCTGCGACCTGTCGACGTTCGTGGCGGGGCATCCCCTCGCCGGCAGCGAGCGGTCGGGGCCGGGCGCGGCCCGCCCGGACCTGTTCCTCGGCCGGCCGTGGGCGCTGTGCGCGACGCCGGAGGCGGCTCCGGAGGCGGTGGCGGCGGTGACGGCGCTGGTGAAGGCGTGCGGCGCGATGCCGGTGGAGGTGGACGCCGCCGAGCACGACCGGGCGGTGGCGCTGGTGTCGCACGGCCCGCACGTGGTGTCGGCGGCGGTCGCGGCGCGGCTGACGGGCGCCGACGACGTGGCGCTGGGCCTGTCGGGGCAGGGCGTCCGGGACGTGACGCGGATCGCGGCGAGCGACCCGCGGCTGTGGATCGGGATCCTGTCGGCGAACGCCGAGCCGGTCGCGGACGTGCTGGAGGCGGTCGCGACGGACCTGGCGGTGGCGGCGTCGCTGCTGCGCGACGGCAGCGAGGGCGCGTCGGCGCACGTCGCGGACCTGCTGCTGCGCGGGAACGCGGGCCGGTCCCGGATCCCGGGCAAGCACGGCGGCGGCCAGTCGGCGTACGCGACGGTGCAGGTGGTCATCCCGGACCGGCCGGGCGAGCTGGCGATGATCTTCCAGGCGGCGGGGGTCGCCGGGGTGAACATCGAGGACGTGACGATCGAGCACTCGCCGGGCCGCCCGCTGGGCGTCCTGGAGCTGGCGGTGGTGCCGGAGGCGGCGGAGAGGCTCGCCACCGAGCTGCGCTCCCGCGGCTGGTCGGTGCCCGGCCGCTAACCGGGCCGTGGATCTTGCGGCGGGCCGCGGTGGTGCGCGCGGGCCGGTAGCCTGATGCGCTGGGCCCCCGCGAGGGAAACGCTCGCGTTCCGCCGCCCGCCCCGCCCGCCGCCCGCCCGCGCCGGCGGGCGCTTCGACGCCGACGAAAGGGAGCGATCGTGCCGCTCGTCATCGCCATGGACGGACCCTCCGGTTCGGGCAAGTCCAGCGCGTCCAAGGGCGTCGCCCGCGCGCTCGGCCTGCGCTACCTCGACACCGGCGCGATGTACCGCGCGATGACGTGGTGGATGCTGCGCAACGGCGTCCCGGTCGAGGACGCCGACGCGGTCGCGGCGCGCGCCGGGGACCCGGTGATCGTGTCCGGCACCGACCCGGACGCCCCGTCGATCAGCGTGGACGGGCAGGACGTCTCGGAGCCGATCCGGACCCGCGAGGTGACGAACGCGGTCAGCGCGGTCAGCGCGGTCCCGGCCGTCCGGGCGCGGCTGGTGGCGCTGCAGCGTGAGATCATGACGGACGGGGGCATCGTCGTGGAGGGCCGCGACATCGGCACGGTCGTCGCGCCGGACGCGCCCGTCAAGGTGTACCTCACCGCCAGCGAGGAGGTGCGGGCGGCCCGCCGCGCGAAGGACCTGGCGGCGGACCCGGGCGCGTCGGTGACGGTGACGCAGGCGGAGCAGGCGCGCCGCGACCGGCTGGACTCCACCCGGAAGGCGTCGCCGCTGGCGAAGGCGGCGGACGCGCACGAGATCGACTCGACGGAACTGGGCCTCGCCGAGGTCATCGAGGCGGTCGTCCGCCTCGCCAAAGAGCATGAGTGAGCGGGCGGCCTGACGGCCCCTGTGGGGATAAGTGACTGTGAGCGATTACGAGATCGAGACCGCGGACGTCGTCGAGGACGTCGCCGCCGACGCCGGCCCCGCGCCGGTGGTGGCGGTGGTGGGGCGGCCCAACGTCGGCAAGTCGACGCTGGTGAACCGGATCCTGGGGCGCCGCGAGGCCGTCGTGGAGGACGTGCCGGGGGTGACCCGGGACCGGGTCGCCTACGACGCGACGTGGTCGGGGCGGCGGTTCACCGTCGTCGACACCGGCGGCTGGCTGCCGGACGCGGCCGGGCTGGCCGCCGCGATCGCCGAGCAGGCGCGCCTCGCGGTCGACCTGGCGGACGTGGTGATGTTCGTGGTGGACGCGACGGTGGGCGCCACGGACGTGGACGAGGCCGTGGTGGAGATCCTGCGCCGGTCCGGCAAGCCGGTGGTGCTGGTGGCCAACAAGGTCGACGACACGGGCGCCGAGGCGGACGCGGCGATGCTGTGGTCGCTGGGGATCGGGGAGCCGCACCCGGTGTCGGCGCTGCACGGCCGCGGCAGCGGCGACCTGCTGGACGCGGTGCTGGAGGCGCTGCCGGCGGAGGCGCCGCGCGAGACGTTCGGGGAGCAGGGCGGGCCGACCCGGATCGCGCTGCTGGGGCGGCCGAACGTCGGCAAGTCGAGCCTGCTGAACCGGCTGGCGGGGGAGAACCGGGCCGTGGTGGACGCGGTGGCCGGCACGACCCGCGACCCCGTCGACGAGCTGATCGAGCTGGGCGGCCGGACGTTCCGGTTCATCGACACGGCGGGGATCCGGCGGCGGCACCGGGAGAACCAGGGCGCCGACTTCTACGCGACGCTGCGCACGCAGTCGGCGCTGGAGCGCGCCGAGGTCGCGGTGGTGCTGGTGGACGCGGACGAGCCGCTCGCCGAGCAGGACCTGCGGATCGTGTCGATGGTGATCGACTCGGGCCGGGCGCTGGTCATCGCGTACAACAAGTGGGACCTGCTGGACGAGGAGCGCCGCCACTACCTGGAGCGGGAGATCGACCGGCAGCTCCACAACGCGCGGTGGGCGCCGCGGGTGAACATCTCCGCCAAGACGGGCCGGCACATGGACCGGTTCGTGCCGGCGATCGACACGGCGCTGGACGGCTGGAACACCCGCGTCCCGACGTCGAAGCTGAACCAGTTCTTCGCCGACCTGGTGAACTCGCACCCGCACCCGGTGCGCGGCGGCAAGCAGCCGCGCGTGCTGTTCGCGACGCAGGCGGGGGTGCGGCCGCCCCGGTTCGTGCTGTTCACCTCGGGGTTCCTCGAGGAGGGGTACCGGCGGTTCATCGAGCGGCGGCTGCGCGAGGAGTTCGGGTTCGCCGGGACGCCGCTCGACATCGCGATGAAGATCCGCGAGAAGCGCGGCAAGGCGCGCAAGTAGCCCGATTTTGCGGTGCGGGGGGGCGGGGGGGGGTTGGCGGCGGGGCGCGGCGGGGGGGGGTGGGTGGGGGGGGGGGCGCCGGCTGGGTGGAGATGTATTTTATGTTGCGA
>NZ_JBEYYT010000154.1:19607-20296 GCF_040645715.1 Spirillospora sp. NPDC046719
GCGGCACCACCCCCTCCGCACCCGTTTTTGGGGGGGGCGCCCGGCGGTTCTGTACCCCGGGGGGCGCCGCGGCGTGTCAGGATGCATCCTGCGGGCAGCGCGTAAGTCTTCCATTACTCGTTGATCCCGCAACGAATGCGTGTTCTAGTCTGGGTGAGCGGTTCTCCCGGACGTTCATGGCGCGGTCGAGGGGTGCGACGTGAAGCTCTTGCTGCTCATTGCCGTTGCGGTCGCCTGCGTGGCGGCCAGCTTCGTCTGGCGCGAGCCGTGGATCGGCGGCGTCGGCCTGCTCGTCGCGTTCGTCGCGATGTTCACCGACCGCGACGACGTGAAGCTGGACGACGAGAAGGGCAGCTACGAGACCACCAAGTCCGTCCGGAACATGCGCAGCCGGAACCGCTGACCGCCCGCACAACGGCCGCCCGCACGGCGCCCGTCGGCAGGGCGGCCGCCCGCACCGCCGCGGTCCGGGCGGCCGCCGTCCGGCCTCCTACCGCTCGACGCGGCCCTGCTCGCCCGCGACCCGCTGGTCGCCCGGCGGGCGCGGCGCGGGCGGCCGCCCCGG
Organism: Spirillospora sp. NPDC046719; assembly: GCF_040645715.1. Taxonomy (NCBI): domain Bacteria; kingdom Bacillati; phylum Actinomycetota; class Actinomycetes; order Streptosporangiales; family Thermomonosporaceae; genus Spirillospora; species Spirillospora sp. NPDC046719. The sequence goes on from NZ_JBEYYT010000154.1 coordinate 20,173, forward strand.
CTCGACCGGCCGCCCAGGCTCGACCGGCTGCCCTGGCCCGGCGTTCTCCCGCGCGTAGCGGCCGAACACCAGCGGCTGCGTGGTGCTCCGACCTCCAGCACGCGGATCCCCGCCAGCGGTCCGC
>NZ_JBEYYT010000155.1:0-20158 GCF_040645715.1 Spirillospora sp. NPDC046719
CGCCCCGGTACCACGTCGTTGGGGTACGGGGCGCGGCCGGCCGGTCTATTTGCTGCCCGCCGGGAGCGGCTGCTCCGCGCGCCAGGCGGCGAGGAGGTCGCGCAGCTCGCCGCGGTAGCGGGCGATGTTGGCGGTCTTGACGTCCTCGTAGCCGCGGATCATGTCGGGCAGTTCGGCGATCTCCACGGCGAGGTCGTGGTTGTCCTTGTCGAGCCCGCCGGCGAGCTCGTCGACGACCGCGAGGTACTCGGTGACGAGGCGGCGCTCGGCGCGGCGCTGGGCGGTGGCGCCGAACGGGTCGAACGGGGTGCCGCGCAGCCGCCGCATCGCGCGCAGCGCGTGGAAGGCGGGACGGGCCGTCCGGCCGAGCGCGATCTTGCGGTCGACGCCGACGGCGCGCAGCAGCGGCGGGTGCAGCATGTACCGGACGGTCGCGCCCGCACCGAACTGCTCTTCGACCTGGCGGGTGAGCGCCGGGTCGAGGTGGAGGCGCGCGACCTCGTACTCGTCCTTGTAGGCCATCAGCTTGTGCAGGTGGCGGGCGACGGCGACGGCGAGCCGCTGTCCGGACCCGACCGCGTCGCGTTCGGCGGCGGCGACCCGCAGGACGGTGTCGAGGTACCGCTTGGCGAGCGCGAGGTCCTGGTAGGCGGCGAGGTCGGGGACGCGGATCCGCAGCACGCGGGCCAGCTCGTCGTCGGTGCCCGACGCGTCCACGAGGTTCATCGCGGCGGGCGCGTTGGCGGCCAGGGGCCGCTGGACGGCGGCGGGAGCGGCGGGCGGCTCGGCCCATTCGGGCTCCAGGACGAGCCGCCGGCCCGCCCGGAACGCCTGGACGTTCGCCTCGACCTGGACGCCGTTGAGCGCGAGCGCCTCCTCGATCGCGCGCGCCGACAGCGGCAGCAGCCCGGCCTGGTAGGCGGCGCCGACGACCACGAAGTTCGCGGTGGTGGTGCCGCCGAACCAGCGTTCGGCCAGCTCCAGGGCGTCGAGCGCGACGAGCCGGGCGGCGTCGGTGCGGGCGGCGATCTGCCGGACGAGGGACGCGCTCGGCGGCAGCGACGCCGTCACGTCGGTGATCATCCGGCCGGTCGGGACCTCGCTGGTGGACACGACGGCGGCGGTGCGGCCGGGCGCGCAGCGGCGCAGGTTGGCCTCGGCGGTGCCGGCGAGCGCGTCGAACACCAGGTAGGCGTCGGCGCCGCCGTCCCCGATCATGCCGGGGCGCTCAGCGGGAGCGGCCCCGATCCGCAGGTGGGAGACCACCGCGCCGGCCTTCTGGCTGAGCCCGGTCTGGTCGAGGGCGCGGGCGTGCCGGCCGTCGAGCAGCGCGGCGGTGGCGAGGACCTGGTTGACGGTGACGACGCCGGTGCCGCCGATGCCGACGAGCAGGACGTCCGCCGCGCCGGGCCGGGAGGCGGGCTCCGCCAGCTCGCCGATCTTCGGCAGCGCGGGCCCGGACGGCCTCCGTTCGCCCGGGATCACGGTGACGAACGACGGGCAGTCGCCGTCGACGCAGGAGTAGTCCTTGTTGCACGACGTCTGGTTGATCCGCGTCTTGCGGCCGAACTCGGTCTCGACGGGCTCGACGCTGAGGCAGTTGGACTTGGTGCCGCAGTCGCCGCAGCCCTCGCAGACCGCCTCGTTGATCAGCACGCGGGTCTGCGGGTCCGGGACGAGGCCGCGCTTGCGCTTGCGGCGGGTCTCGGCGGCGCACGCCTGGTCGTAGAGGAGCACGGTGACGCCGGGGATCTCGCGCAGCTCCCGCTGGACGGCGTCGAGGTCGTCGCGGTGCCGGACGCGGACGCCGGGCGCCCAGTCCGTGCCGCGCGGGTAGCGGGACGGGTCGTCCGCCACCACGACGATCTTCGCGACGCCCTCGGCGTGCAGGAGGCGGGTGACGGACGCGGGGTCGGTGCCGCCGTCGGCGTCCTGCCCGCCGGTCATCGCGACGGCCGCGTTGTAGAGGAGCTTGAAGGTGATGTTCGCGCCGGCGGCGACGGCCTGCCGGATCGCGAGGCTGCCGGAGTGGAAGAACGTGCCGTCGCCGAGGTTCTGGAACATGTGCGGGGTCGTGGTGAACGGCGCGGCGCCGACCCACATCGCGCCCTCGCCGCCCATCTGCGTGGTGCCGATGCTGCGGTCCTGGAAGACGGTCATGACGTGGCAGCCGATGCCGCTCGCCGCCATCGACCCGTCGGGGACGACCGTGGACCGGTTGTGCGGGCAGCCGGAGCAGAAGTACGGGGTGCGGGCGGGCGCGAGCAGGTTGATCGCGGGCTTGCGGGGGAGCAGTGCCGGGTCGCGCAGGTCGACGTGGTCCTCGCCGACGCGGTCGGCGAGGAGCCGCGCGAGCGCCTTGACGATCCGGTCGGCGGTGAGGCCGCCGTCCGCGGGGACGAGGGGCGCGCCGTCCGCGCCGTTCTTGCCGAGCACCGCCGGCCGCTCCGGCGCGTCGTACAGCAGGTCGCGGATCTGCGTCTCGACGAACGCGCGCTTCTCCTCGACGACCACGATCTCGCGGAGCCCGGCGGCGAACGCGCGGAGCCGCACCGGGTCGAGGGGGTGGATCAGGGCGAGCCTGAGGAGCCGGACACCGCGCCGGGCGAGCGCGGCGTCGTCGAGGCCGAGCCGGTCGAGGGCCTCGCGCAGTTCGAGGTAGGTGCGGCCGGACGCGACGAGCCCGATGGCGGCGTCGCCGGTGGCGCCCTCGATGACGTCCAGGCCGTTGGCCGAGGCGTAGGCGGCCGCGGCGCGCAGCCGTCCGTGCAGGACCTCGGCTTCGAGGGACGTCGTGTCCTTGAGGTCGACGCCGGGCCGCCGCGTCGGCTTCCAGGGGCGGCCGCGCCACTGCAGTTCCGGGACGACCGGGTCCGGGACCGGCGCGACGTCCACGACCTCCAGCGAGTCGGCGACGTCGGTGACGAGCTTGAACCCGGTCCAGGCGCCGCTGAACCGGGACATCTCGAACCCGTGCCGGCCGAGCCGCAGCACGTCGGTGATCGAGCCGGGCGCGAGCACCGGCATGAACGCCTCGGCGAGCGCGCCCTCCGTCGCGGACGGCAGCGTCGAGGACTTGCAGGACGGGTCGTCGCCCACGACCGCGAGCACCCCGCCGCGCTCGGCGGTGCCGAGCCAGTTCGCGTGCTTGAACGCGTCGAGCGAGCGGTCGACGCCGGGCGCCTTGCCGTACCAGAGGCCGAAGACGCCCTGGTAGCGCGGGCCGGGCAGGTGGTCGACGAGCTGCGACCCGTACACCGCGGTCGCGGCCAGCTCCTCGTTGACGCCCGGGACGAACCGGATGTCGTGCTCCCCCAGCAGCTTCGCCTCGCGGATCAGCTGCTGGTCGAGCCCGCCGAGCGGGGACCCCCGGTAGCCGGACACGAACCCGGCGGTGGTCCAGCCGCGCCGGGCGTCGGCGCGCCGCTGCTCCAGCAGCAGCCGGACCAGCGCCTGGACGCCGCCCAGCGCGATCCGGCCCCGCTCCAGCTCCAGGCGGTCGCGGAGCGCGGACGTCGAGGTACCGGTCATGATGCTGCCCCTCTCCCGGCGATATCGGACTCGTTCGCCCACATTGAGCACCTTTGCCTGAGCGGAGTGCAAGATGAGGCAGTGATAATTGAGCGGATTGCTCAAGTCAGAACCGAGTTACCCGCCGGAGATGAGCGTTGTGACGCGTGCCACCCTCCTCGACATCCAGATCCTGCGCCGGCTGGTCGACCAGCCCCGCATCGGGATCACCGAGCTGGCCGCCCGGCTCGGCATCGCCCGCAACACCGCGCACGCCCGCGTCGAGCGGCTGGAGCGCGACGGCGTCATCGGGCACCGGGGCCGCGAGGTCGACCTCGGCGCGCTCGGCTTCGAGCTGACCGCGTTCGTCACCCTGGAGGTCGCGCAGGGCCGGCTCCGCGAGGCCGCGCAGGCGCTCGCGGCGATCCCGCGCGTCCTGGAGGTCCTCGGCATCACCGGCCAGGGCGACCTCCTGGTGCGGGCGGTCGCCCCGAACGGCAAGCAGCTGCACGAGGTGATCGACGCGATCCTCGCGTGCCCGGGCGTGCGGCGCAGCACGACCTCGATCGTGCTGACCGAGCAGGTCCCGTTCCGTCTCGGCCCGCTCCTGGAGGACGAGGAGCGCCGCGCCCGCTGACCCCCGGGCGCCGCGCCCGCCGGGGCCGGGTCGCCCGCGCGCGCCCGGGGCCGGGGTCAGCCCTGGCGGAGCGGGTCGAGGTGCTCGGCGGTGGCGTCGTCCGCGGTGGTCGACTCGCTCAGCTCGCGCCACCGCTCGTCCTCGGCGAGCAGGGCGCGGCCCGCGGCGGTGCCGTAGGCATAGGCGTCCGCGCCTGCGAGCAGGCGCAACGGCGGCTCGTCCAGCGCGACGACGTCGAGGACGAGGCGCGCGACCTTGGCGGGATCGCTCGCCGCCGTGACGCTGCCGTCGGCGTGCATCTCCGAGATCCGCCCGACGGTCTCGGCGTACTCGGGCCGGACGGGGTCGACCCGCATGGACGATCCGGCCCAGTCGGTCCGCATCCCGCCCGGCTCCACCACGGTGACCTTGATCCCCAGCGGCGCGACCTCGGCGGCGAGCACCGAGGAGAACCCGCCGACCGCCCACTTCGCGGTCTGGTACGCGCCCAGGCCCGGGGTGGCGAGCCGTCCGCCCACCGACGAGATCTGGACGATCCGCCCGGCGCGCTGCTCGCGCATCACCGGCAGCGCCGCGCGCGTCAGCCGGACGACGCCGAACAGGTTGGTGTCGACCTGCGCGCGGAAGTCGTCGGGGTCGGCGTCCTCGATCGGGGCCATGTTGGCGTACCCGGCGTTGTTGACCAGGACGTCCAGCCGGCCGAACCGCACCACCGCGGTCCGCACGGCGTTCTCGGCGGCGCCGTCGTCGGTGACGTCCAGCGGCACGATCACGAGCCGGTCGCCGTGCGCGGCGGCGAGGTCGTCCAGCGCCGACGGGGTGCGCGCTCCGGCGACGACGCGGTGCCCGGCCTCCAGCGCGGCGCGGGCGATCTCCTTGCCGAGGCCCCGGGAGGCCCCGGTGATCAGGAAGGACAGTGAGCTCTGCGTGGACATGGCCACCTCCGCTTACTAACTAACTGGTTGTTTAGCTCTAGGGAACCTCGTTCCGGTCGAGATGTCAACTGAACGGTTAGTTGATATAGGGTGCGGGGCATGGCACGGGACGCGGACGCCACGCGGCGGCGGTTGCTGGACGCGGCACGGCAGGAGTTCTCGGCGCACGGCATCGCCGGCGCCCGCGTGGACCGGATCGCCGCCGCCGCCCGCAGCAACAAGGCGCAGATCTACCACTACTTCGGCAGCAAGGACGGCCTGTTCGACGCCGTCTTCGACGCCATGGTGCAGGAGACGCTCGACGACGTCCCCATCGACGCCGCGAACCTCCCCGAGTACGCGGGCCGCCTGCACGACTCCTACGAGAAGCGCCCCTGGGTGCAGCGCATCGCGACCTGGTACCGCCTGGAACGTGCCGGCTCCGCTGAACTCCTGCCCGCCGTCGTGGCCAGTAACACCGCGAAGGTGCGGGCCATCGCCGCCGCGCAGGCCGACGGCACGCTCCCCGACCGCTTCACGGCCGCCGAACTGCTCGGCCTGGTCATCCACCTGTCGAGCCTGTGGAGCGCGAGCATGCCCGAGTTCGAGGCCGTCATGGAGGACGGCTCGGCCGAGCGGCGCCGCCGGCTGGTCGTCGACGCGGTGGCCGCCCTGCTGGCCTGACGCCGGACGCGCCGGACGCGCCGGACGCGCCGGAGGCGCCGGACGCGCCGGCCCGACGGGACCAAGCGGGACGAGGTCAGCCGGGCTGGCCGAACAGGCCCGACGACAGGCGGTAGATGGTGCCGTCCACGCTCACGTAGGCGCGCGCCTGGTACAGGCCCTGCACGCCCATCAGGAACTCGGGTTCTCCGGCGCCCCACGGGACGTAGCCGCAGTGCTCGAACAGCCCGAGCGCCATCGCGCGCGTCACCTCGTAGCGGTCCTTGCGCAGGACGAGCTGCTGGACGATGTTGGCACTGGTGTGCAGCGCCGCCAGCATGGCGTCCGCGCCGATGTCCGGCTCTTCGGGATCGACGAGCGCGAACCGCCGCTCGCCGCCGGGCCCCGGCACCGACCACGCGCCCCAGCCGCCGCCGAGCCGCGCGGCCGTGCAGGCCAGCAGCTCCGCGACGTGCGCGGGCCGGGGATGCCCGCTGAGGTCGGCCTCGGCGGCGGCCCATGACGCCTCGCCGCCCCCGGCGACCAGCTCCTGCGCCCGCGCCGTGCCGTCGCCCTCCGTCCAGGCCCAGGTCCCGTCCGGCCGGAAGACGCCGATCTCGCGGGCCTGCACGGTGACGGCGGCGCCGAAGCGCAGCGTCCCGGCGGCGGGGTCCCAGGCGGGCGGCGTCCGCCAGTCCACGCCGTCCTCGGACAGCCGGTCGATCAGCGCGTTCTGCCCGGCCAGCGCGCACGCCAGCGCCGGGGCGGCCGTGGCCAGGACGGACGGCGGGACGGGCCCGTTCACGTCGAGTTCGTTGACGAGGAGCAGGCCGGACCGGCCGTCGTCCCCGCCGGGGAAGGGGACGGCCCCGCCCGGCAGCTCGATCTCCGACTCCCGCACCGCGAGACCGTGGTGCTCGGCGTAGCCGCGCATCATCGCGTCCGTGTACCGCCGGGCGTCGTAGTCGCCGAGGAGGTCGGCGGCGCGCCGCAGGCAGTCCGCGGCCCGCTCCGCGTCCGGCCCGCCGGCCGTCAGCTCGGGCGCGTCGGCGACGATGAACGTCAGCGCCCGCCCGCCGTGGCCGTGCCGGATCGCGGCGCTCGCCTCCAGCAGCGCGACCGCCAGCAGGGCGAGGTCGTCGGCGGCGGCCCGCGGATCGTAGAACCCGCCGAGGTCGACGAGCGGCTCGGTCAGCTCGGGGACGCCGTGCCGCTCGCCGATCTCCCTGAGCCGCTCGGCGTGCGCGGCGGCCGGCGTCCCGGCGAAGCCGGGGACGACCCAGCTCCACTGGAAGGTGTTGTCCTCGGCGTGGCTGCCGAGGATCCCGGCGGCCATCCGCCGGTCGTCCGACCACGCGACGCCCGCCTCCAGGTCCCTGCGGAAGGTCGTCCCTTCGAGGGCGCGGTTGAGCCGCGCCGACCGCTCGGCGGCCACTCCCAGCCGCGGCGCCGCCAGCGCCAGCAGCGCGTCACTGAACGTATCCACGCGAACCCCCGCATCCCCGGCCGACTGTGAGCACCAGAGCGTAGGGGATCGACCGCGCCGCGTGCGGGGCGATCGGCCGATCAGGCAGGGGCCGGCAGCGATCCGGCTCCGACGTAGTCGCGGAAGAGCACGATCCGGCCGTCGCGGATCCGGAAGACCTGGATGCAGGGCACCTCGAACGGCTCGCCGGTCGCGATGACCCGGCCGACGGTGGTGAGCTCCATGATCACCACTTCCGGGTCGTCGGTGCGGTGGACGTCGCGGACGCGCAGGTCGCGGATCTCCAGGTCCGGCCGGCCCGCCTTCGTGGAGAACGCGCGGATCTCCTCTCGGCCCTCCAGCCGGTCCGGCAGCCCCGGTCCGCCGAACGGCAGTTCGATCACGCCGTCCGCCGCGAACAGGTCCGCGAACGCCTCCATGTCCCGGGTGATCAGCAGCTCCCGCCGCCGCTCGAGGACCTCCAGCGGTGTTGCCGGTGCGCTCATGGCCGCTCCTTCGTTCAACGTGCGTTGCATGAATGGTTCAACGAATGTAGAACGAAAATGGCATCCCGGTCAACGCCCATAGAATGAGGAGGTGAGCACCCCAGCGGGCGGGTCCCGGGCCGAGCAGCGGCGCGCCACGCAGGCCCGCATCCTCGAGCACGCCCGCCGGATCTTCGCCGACGCCGGCTACGACAGGACCACCATCCGTGCGGTCGCCACCGCCGCGGGCGTCGATCCCGGCCTGGTCATGCACTACTTCGGCAGCAAGGAGAAGCTCTTCGCGCGGGCCATCGAGGCGGGCGCGAGCTGGATGCCCGGCGGCACTGCCGACGAGGTCGCCGAGCAGCTGCTCGACCGGCTCCGCACCTCGCTGGCCGAGGAACCGGTCGAGTCGCTGGCCCTCCTGCGGTCGATGCTGACCCACCCGGAGGCCGCCCGCGCGTTCCGGTCCGCGGCGCGGCTCCGCAAGGAGGGGATCGGGCAGGCCATCCCCGACGAGGACGCCGACCTGCGCGCCGCCGTCGTCAACGCGATGCTGATCGGGCTCGCCCTCGGCCGCCACCTCCTCGCGCTCGACCACCTGGCCGACGCCGACCCGGACCGGGTCGTCGAGATCCTCCGCCCTGCCGTCCGTGCCGTCACCAAGGCCGACCGACCCGAATGACGGCTGCGCTGGTCGCCTCGGCGAGCAGGGGCGCGTCGGCGGCGTCCAGGGTGTGGAGCCGCAGGTCACCGGGGTCCAGGGTGAGGTCCGCGAACCGTGTCGACCGGCCGCTCGGCGGCTGGGGCGCGGTCACAGGCTCTTGGCCAGCCAGGTGAGGCCGAGCTCGCGGGCCGTCCGCGCGGCGAGCCGGTTCAGGTCGTCGGCCTCGGGGCCCGGCGGCAGCTCGGCGGCGTAGGTGGCCGCGGCGGCGGCGGTCTGCGGGCGGGCGCCGAGCGCGGCGCGAAGGTGGTACGACCTGCGCAGGTCGTCGAGCCCGGACACGTCGCCGCTCTCCAGGGCCAAGGCGCCGAGATGCCGGATCGCGTAGGACTCCAGCAGGAGGTCCTCGTCCCTCACCGCCGAGTCAAGGGCCTCGCCGTAGGACGCCTTCGCCTGTTCCGGCGCGCCGTCGAACTTCTCTGTGACGATGCCCGTCCAGAAGGTCGCCCAGCCCGCGAGCCGCTCGTCCCCCGACGCGGCGGCGAAGCCGGCCCGCACGCGCTCCTCGTCGCCGGGGCGCGGGTCGAGGTCGAAGAGCAGCCGGGTGTAGGCGAGCTGGGCGTCGCAGAACCCGCCGCGCGCCGGGTCCTCCTCGGCCAGTGCGGCGACGGCGGTCTCCGCCTCGGCCGGATCGTCGAGGCGCCAGAAGAACCGGTCGGTGAGGATCTCCGCCCGCAGCGCCGTCGTGCGGGCCGCGGGCAGGTCGAGCGCCAGGTCCCAGCGGCCCGCCCGCTTCAGCGACTCCGCAGCGGTCTCCGCCGATCTGGCAATGTAGTTGGTGTTCATGGTCATGCGGCCTACTATGCGGGCGAGGAGGTAGGTGGTCAAGTGCGTTACGTCGCCTACATTGGCAATCTGGCGAAACTGGCCGTCGAGCTGGCGAACGGGGACGACCCCAGTGACCTGCGGCGGGAGTTCTTCGCGCAGCACCGCGTCGCCGAACCGGACGCCGCCGGGCTCGCGGGACTCCTCCCGGCCCTGCGCGACGCGGTCGAGGCCGTCGCGGACGCGGGCCCGATCGACCCCGTCAACCGGCTCCTGGCGGAGTTCCCGCCGTCGATCCACGTGAGCACGCACGACGAGGCCGGCGGTCCCCACCTGCACTTCGCGCGCGACGGCGAGGACGCCGCGTCCTGGCTCGGCCGGAGCTGCGGTGCCGCGCTCGCCCACGTGATCAGCGGCGACCCCGACGTCACCGTGGGCCGGTGCCGGGCGGACGGCTGCGCGCGCTTCTATGTCGACGACTCCCGCAACCGCAGCCGCCGGTTCTGCTCCAACACCTGCGCCAGCCGGACCACCGTCGCCGCCTACCGCGCCCGCCGCAGGTCCACGGCCAAGAAGGGGTGACCGGGGTTGCATGGGCGCCGGGGCGCGGCGGCCGCTCTAGCGTTCGCCGGGTTGCGCCAGGAACCCGGCGATCGCGCCGCGGTTGCGCTGGAGCCCCTCGATGCGGTCGTCGAGGGCCGCCAGTTCCCGGTCCAGGAGGTCGCGGATGCCGGAGCACCAGTCGAACTCCGGCCGGGCGTCCCGCGTGCAGGGGAGCACCTGCCGGATCACCTCGGTGGACAGGCCCGCCTCCAGCAGGACGCGGATCTTCCGCACGGTCGCCACGGAGTCGCCGGAGTAGCGCCGGTAGCCGTTCGCGTCGCGCCCGGCCGCGAGGAGGCCCTGCTCCTCGTAGTACCGCAGCAGCCGCGCGCTGACCCCGGTCCGCCGGGACAACTCCCCGATCAGCATGTCACCGTCCACGTTTGACCTTCTCACCGGTGTGAAGCCCTAACGTCGCTCTGCGAACGATCATTCCGCACCGCTGGAGACGCCGATGACCACACTCGCCCACCGCAACGGCCGCGCGGCGACCGCCGGAGAGCTGGCGCCGCTCGCCTTCGCGGGCTATGCCCACTTCACCGCCATGCAGGTGCGCGGAGGACGGATCCGGGGCCTCGACCTGCACCTGGAGCGATTGCGGTTCGCGTCCGTCGAGCTGTTCGGCCGGGCGCTGCCCGACGACCGGGTGCGGTCCTTCCTGCGGACGGCGCTGGAGGCGAGCCCCCCGGACGTCTCGCTGACGGCCACCGTGCACGCGGCGCCGGGGGAGTTCAGCGCGGGCGAGGCCGCGGAGCTCGACGTCCTGGTCCGCACCGGGCCGCCCGCGTCCGGCCCGCCGGGACCGCTGGCCCTGGCGACGGTCGAGTACGAACGGTTCCTGCCCGCCGTGAAGCACGTCGGCGAGGTGGCCAAGACCTACTTGATGCGGCGTGCCGTCCGGGACGGCTTCGACGACGCCGCGTTCGTCGACCGGCGCGGCCGGTTCAGCGAGGCCACGATCTGGAACCTCGCCTTCTGGGACGGCGACGCCGTGGTGTGGCCCGACGCCGCGATGCTGGTCGGGACCACGATGGGCATCGTCCGCCGGCGGCTCGACGGCCTCGGCGTCCCGCAGCGCGTCCAGGAGGTCACGCCCGCCGACGTGCCGGACCTGGCCGGCGCCGTGGTCATGAACTCCTGGACGCCGGGCGTCGCCGTCCACCGGATCGGTTCGGCACCCGTCCCCGAAGCGCCCCGCTTCCTGGAACTGCTGCACGCGGCCTACCAGGCCGAACCCCTCATCGAGCCCTGATCGCCGAGGGGGCGGCCACGCCTCGGTGCTCAGAGGGCGGAACCGCCGGTGGCGTCGACGACGCGTCCGGTCACCCAGCGGGCGTCGTCGGAGGCGAGGAAGGCCACGACGTCCGCGACGTCCTCGGGCGTGCCGACCCGGCCGAGCGCGGAGAGGGACGACGCGCGCTCCCACGCCTCGGCGTTCCCGCGCAGCCAGCCGGCGTTGACGTCGGTGTCGATGATCCCGGGGGCGACGGAGTTGACCGTGATCCCGCGCGGGCCGAGCGCCTTGGCGAGGTTGAGGGTGAAGGTGTCCAGGGCGCCCTTGGTCGAGCCGTAGGCGATCACCTCGGGCATCGCGAGGCGGGCCGCGCCGCTGGAGATGTTCACGATCCGTCCGCCGTCGTTGAGCCGGGGCAGCGCCTGCTGGACGATGAAGAACGGTGCGCGGACGTTCACCGCGAACACCTCGTCGAACCCCTCCTCGGTGAGGCCGGCCAGGTCCGCGCTGCGGCCGATGCCGGCGTTGTTGACCAGGATGTCGACGCGGGCGCCGCCGGTCCGCTCGTCGAACGCCTCCCAGAGCGCCGCCGCGTCGCCGTGCCGGCCCAGCTCGGCGTGCAGGGCGACCGCGCGCCCGCCGTCCTTCTCGATGGTCCGGACGGTCTCGTCCGCGGCGGCGGCGTCCCGCCCGTAGGTCAGCGCGACGGTGGCCCCGTCGGCCGCCAGCCGCCGCGCCACGGCCCGTCCGATGCCGCGGCTGCCGCCGGTGACCAGCGCGACCTTGCTCGCCAGGCGTTCCATGAACGTGCTCCCTCTATTTGTTGAGTGATTGCTCAAGAAAGAAGGTAGCACGTTTTGTTGAGTGTTTGCTCTAGAATTGGGGCATGACCGAGAGCCGCCGGGGGCGTCCCCGCACCTTCGACCGCGACCGGGCGCTCGCCACGGCCGTCGAGATGTTCTGGGAGCGCGGCTACGAGGCCACCTCCGTCGGCGACCTGACGGCCGCGATGGGCATCCGGCCCGCGAGCCTGTACGCCGCCTTCGGGGACAAGAAGGCCCTGTTCAAGGAGGCCGTCGCCGCCTACCAGGCGTCGGAGCCGGCGGGCTTCGCGGGCGCCGCGCTCCGCGAGGAGCGCACCGCCAGGGACGTCGTCGCGCGCATCCTGCGCGAGGCCGCCGCGATCTACACCGACCCGTCCCACCCGGCGGGCTGCCTGATCATTCGCTCCGCCACCAACGTCACCCCCAAGGACGCCGACATCGAGGCGTTCCTGCGCGACATCCGCAACGCCAACGTCGACGCCTTCACCCGCCGCTTCGACGAGGCCGTCCGCGCGGGCGAGCTCCCCGGCTCCACCGACACCCGGGCGCTCGCCCAGTACCTGGCGACCGTCCTCCAGGGCTTCTCCCAGCGGGCCGCCGACGGCGCGACGGCCGCCGACCTGCGGCCGGTGGCCGAACTCGCCCTCGCCGCCTGGCCCGCGAGCCCCGCGTCCCCGGCCCCCTGATCCACATCATGGCGACCGCCGCCGCGATGGACGCCCGATGGCGTGGTGGGGGGGGGGGCCCGCCCCCCCCCCCCCCCGGTGCCCCCCCCGGGGGGGGGCGGGGGGGGGTGTTTCGGCCGGGGGGGGGTGGGGTGGTGGCGGTGCGCCCGCCACCGCCACCACGTCGTCTGCCGCACGGGGGCGGGTCAGTCGGTGAAGATGCCGCCGGTGGCGTTGACGAAGGTGCCGGTGATCGCGGCGGCGCCGTCGGAGGCGAGAAACGCGGCGGTGTCGGCGATCTGGGCGAGGGTGGGAGAGCGGCGGAGCAGGCGCATCTCGTCCAGGCGGGTCAGCAGGGCCTGGAAGGCGGCGTCGTCCATGGCCGGGCCGAACTGGGAGAGCTTCTCCGGCGACAGGGTCTCCGGGAGGCCCGCCGTCCAGATGCCGACGACGCGGACGCCCGCCGGGCCGCACTCCTGCGCGAGGTTGCGGACGAGCGCGTCGGTCGCGGCGTCCGCCGGGCCGGTCCCGCCCATCATCGGGCTGCCCTTCGCGGAGCCGCTGTCCAGCGTGAGGACGACGCCGGAGCCGCGCTCGGACATGTGCCGGGCGGCGGTCCGGGCGGTGATGAAGTTCGTGGTGATCCCGGTCGTGATCGGGCGGACGAAGTCGTCCACGGCCATCTGCGTGAGCGGCATGCCCTGCACGTCGCCGCGCGTGACGAGGTTGAAGGAGACGTCGATGCCGCCCGCGTCGGCGACGTGCCGGGCGTGCTCCTCGACGGCCTTCTCGTCGAGCGCGTCGAGGACGGCCACCTCGGCGCGTCCGCCGGCGGCCGCGATGTCGGCGGCGACGGCGTCGAGGGACGCGCGGGTCCGGCCGGCGAGGAAGACGGTGGCGCCCTGCCGGGCGAAGGTCCGCGCGACCGCGCCGCCGATCGAGCCGCCGGCGCCGTAGATGATCGCGTTCTTGTTCTCCAGCAGCATGTCCGTGTTCCGTTCTCGTGTCGTTGTGGGACGCCTATGGAGACGCACGGGCCCGGAGAACTAATCGGTCAGCGTCAGCGGCAGCCCGAACGCGGGGAACAGGTGCGGCTCGAACGAGGTGATCTCGGCGATCAGGCCGTCCTCGACCCGCAGCACGTCCATGACCTGCGCGCGGTAGACGCGGGTGCCGGGCCGCTGCACGTAGCCGCCGAGGGCGAGCTGCCCGTTCGCGCGGGCCGGAAGGTGCCGCCACCGGCCGATGTACGCGGGCGAGGACGGGTCGAAGGTCTGCGACAGCATGCCGATGATCGCGTCGCGGCCGCCGAACCAGAGCGGGTTCGGGGGCATGGTGATGCGGACGTCCTCGCGCAGCATGGCGGTCATCGCGGCCATGTCGCCGTCGACGGCGGCCTTCATGTAGCGCTCGATGAGGGCGCGTTCGGCCTTCGACGGGTCGGTGCCGCGCGCCCACGCGTCACGCCGTTCGGGGAGGCGCTCGCGCAGGGCGGGCCGGGCCCGTTGCAGGGCGCTGTTCACCGAGGCCACGGTCAGGCCGAGGGCCTCGGCGGTGTCGGCGGCCGGCCAGCCGAGCACGTCCCGCATGATCAGGACGGCGCGCTGCTTCGGCGGCAGGTGCTGCACGGCGGCGAGGAACACCAGCTCCAGCGTCTCCGCCGTCTCCGCCGCCGTCTCCGGGTCGTCCGGGAACGGCTGCAGCCAGGGCAGGAACGGAGGCGCGGTCACGTCGTTCGACGGCGGAACCGGGGACGGGACGTACCGCTGCGGGCGGCGCTCGTTGCGGCGCAGGAAGTCCAGGCACGCGTTCGTGGCGATCGTGTAGAGCCAGGTGCGCAGGCTGGAGCGTCCCTCGAACCCGTCGCGGTTCCGCCACGCCTTGAGGAGCGTCTCCTGGACGAGGTCCTCGGAGTCGTCGTAGGAGCCGACCATCCGGTAGCAGTGGACCTGAAGCTCGCGCCGGTGCGGCTCGACCAGCCCGGCGAAGTCGAGCTCGTCGCCGTCCCGGAATGGATTCGTCACGGCGTCCGGCGTGACGGAATCCGCGGCGACCGGCGCGGCGGATCCCGTCACGGGGGCGGCGGATTCCGTCACGGGGGCGGTGGATTCCGTCACGGGGGCGGCGGAATCCGTCACGGGGTCCGGTGTGACGGAATCCGCGCGGACCGGTGCGTCGGACCGGGTCGCGTCGGCCGCCACGCGCGCGATGCCGCGCAGCCGCCCGACCGACGACGACAGGGCCCGCACCTCGGCGTAGAACGGCTCCGGGCGTTCCGGCGCCAGGCTCTGCACGCGCCGCTCGATATCGGAGATCAGGTCGTGGACGGCATCGGCGCCGCCGGTCCGCCGCGTCCGGTACGCCTTCTGGCGGCAGGCGGCCGAGCAGTACACCGACGCCCGGCCCCGCCGCCCGTCCGGGCGCGGCAGCGCCTTCCCGCACACCCGGCACGCGCTCTCCGTCATGCGCCCAGAGCCTAGGGCAAGGACCCGCCCGGCTTCGGAGCGTTCCCGGTCCGGTGCACCAGGAGCAGGGCGACGTCGTCCTCGGCGGGCTCGCGGCCGATGAGCGCCGACATCACCGCGGCGGCGACCCGCTCGGGCGGGCCCGCCTGGACGGCCCGGCACAGCCGCGCGACGCCGTTGTCGACCGAGTCGTCCCGCCGCTCGACCAGCCCGTCGGTGTAGAAGCACATCAGCGCCCCGGGAGGAAGCTCCATCACCTTGGTGGTGCGGGACGCGTTCTCGCCCAGGCCGATCAGGAGGTCGAACTTCATGTCGACGGCCTCCGCCGGACGGCCCGGCAGGGCGAGGACCGGGGGAGGGTGGCCGGCCGAGGACACCCGGACCCGCTCCAGCGAGGGATCGCACACCGCGTAGAGCACGGTCGCCGTCGCGTCGGGCTCGAAATGCATCATCTTGCGGTTGAGCTTGGCCAGGACCTCGGCGGGGTCGGTCGACTCGAGCGCGTACGAGCGCAGCGCGCTGCGCATCCGGCCCATCACGACCGCGGAGGGCAGCCCGTGGCCCGCCACGTCCCCCATGACGATGCCGAGCTCGCCGGACGGGAGCTCGAAGACGTCGTACCAGTCGCCGCCGACGCTCTCCTTGCCGGGACGGTAGCGGGTGGCCATCTCGATGCCGGGGATCTGCGGAAGCCGGGACGGGAGGAGGCTGCGCTGCAGCTCCAGGGCGCCGGCGCGTTCGGCCCGGCTCGTCAGCGACTGCACGGTCAGGGCGATGCGCGCGGCCGCGAGCTGCAGGAACTCGGTCTCGTCCGCGGTGAACAGGCGCGGTGCGAGGGTGCCGACGTGCATGACGCCGACCAGCTTCCCGCCGCCGATGAGGGGGACGCCGAGCAGCGAGGACAGGCCGCGCTGGACCAGCAGCGGGTTGAAGATCGTCGCGGTGGGCACGTCGGCGATGTAGACCGGCCGCCGCTCGGCGGCGACGCGTCCGGCGAAGCCCTCGCCCACCGGGACGTGCACGCCCTGGGTGACCTCCTCCTCGATGCCCTTCGCCACCGTCGCCTCGAGGAACCGCTCGCCCCGGTCCAGGAGCAGGACGACCGCGGTGTCCACGCCCAGGATCTCGCGGACGCGGGCGAGCAGGGTGTCGAGGAACTCCTCGACGCCCATGTGGGCGAACGCCTCGTCGGTGATCGCCTGGATGTTCTCGAGCTTGCGCGCGAGGCTCGCCAGGGCGTCTGCGGGTCTCTCCATCTCGGTCATCGTATGCGTGATATCTGGCGCTTTACCGGAATTGTCGGCAGGCTGGGGGATCTCATTGCCCTCCGGGTGCACGTCCGTTCTCCCAGGTCGTCAGCCTAGACATCGGCGGACACCGGCGGCGATCTCGAGGTCCTCGCGGGCCGTCACGACCAGCACGCGGACGGCGGAACCGGCGGCGGTGACGTCGGCGTCGCCGTGGGCCTCCTCGTTGCGGGCGGGATCGACGGAGACGCCGAGGAAGGCGAGATCCTCGGCCAGCCGGTGCCGGACGAAGGGGTCGTGCTCGCCGACGCCGCCGGTGAAGACGAGCGCGTCCAGCCCGCCGAGGGTGGCGGCCATCGCGGCGGCGCAGGCGCGCAGGCGGTGGTGGTAGACGTCGAGGGCGGCCAGCGCGACGGCGTCGCGGGCCTCGGCGCGCTCCCGGATCTCCCGCATGTCGCCCGTCCCGGTGAGGCCGCGCAGCCCGGACCGGCCCTCCAGCGCCTCGTTGATCTCGGACGCCTCGATGCCGTGCTTGATCAGCCACAGCGGGATGCCCGGGTCGACGCTGCCGGCGCGGGACGCCATGACGAGCCCTTCGAGCGGCGTGAAGCCCATCGTGGTGTCGACGGAGCGGCCGTCGGCGACCGCTGCGAGGGACGCCCCGGACCCCAGGTGGCAGATCACCGCCCGGGTCGGCAGCGTGCCGAGCATCTCGCGCGTCCGGCGGACGGCGTAGGAGTACGAGAGCCCATGGAAGCCGTAGCGGCGCAGCCCGAACCGCTCGCGCCATTCGGCGGGCAGCGCGTAGGTGGCGGCGGCGTCCGGCAGGGTGGCGTGGAACGCGGTGTCGAAGCAGGCGACGGCGGGCACGCCGGGCAGCGCGCCGGTGATCTCCGACAGCGCGTGCAGCGACGCGGGCTGGTGCAGCGGCGCGAGGTCGGCGAGCGCCTCCAGGCGTTCGGTGACCCGCGCGTCGACGACGACGGGCTCGGTGAAGTCGGTGCCGCCGTGCACGAACCGGACGCCGACCGCGTCCGGCGCCGGCATGTCCGCGACCATCGGGGCGACCTCGTGGCGGGCGCCCGCGTTCTCGGTGACGACGGTGCCGTCCGGGTCGATCATGCTCAGCTTCAGGCTGCTCGACCCCGGGTTCACGGTCAGGATGCGCATCGCGGCCCCTCAGTGCGGCTTCGTCAAGGTTCGGCTTCAGTAAGGCCAGGTCCAGTCGCGGACCTCGGGCGCGTCCTCGCCGTGCTCGCGCGTGTAGGCGCGCAGGGCGAGGCGCTGGTCGGCCATGCGCTGCCGGATGTGGGCGACGCGGCCGCCGAGGGACGGGACGCGGTCGATGACGTCCATGACCAGGTGGAAGCGGTCCAGGTCGTTCAGCATCACCATGTCGAAGGGCGTGGTCGTGGTGCCCTCCTCCTTGTAGCCGCGGACGTGCAGGTGGTCGTGGCCGTGGCGGCGGTAGGCGAGCCGGTGGATCAGGTACGGGTAGCCGTGGAACGCGAAGATGACCGGCTTGTCGGTGGTGAAGAGCGCGTCGTACTCGCGGTCCGGCAGCCCGTGCGGGTGCTCGGTGTCGGGCTCCAGCCGCATCAGGTCGACGACGTTCACGACCCGGACGCGCAGGTCCGGGAAGAGCTGCCGCAGGAGGTCGACGGCGGCGAGCGTCTCCAGCGTCGGGATGTCGCCCGCGCACGCCATGACGACGTCGGGGTCCGCGCCGCCGTCGGTGGACGCCCACTCCCAGATGCCGATGCCGCGCGTGCAGTGCGCGATCGCCTCGTCCATCGGCAGCCAGTCCAGCGCGGGCTGCTTCCCGGCGACGATCACGTTGACGTAGTCGCGGGACCGCAGGCAGTGGTCGCCGACCGACAGCAGCGTGTTGGCGTCCGGCGGCAGGTACACCCGGACGATCTCGGGCTTCTTGTTCATGACGACGTCGAGGAAGCCGGGGTCCTGGTGCGTGAAGCCGTTGTGGTCCTGCCGCCACACGTGCGACGACAGCAGGTAGTTCAGCGACGCGATCGGCCGCCGCCACGGCAGCCGCCGCGTCACCTTCAGCCACTTCGCGTGCTGGTTGAACATCGAGTCGACGATGTGGACGAACGCCTCGTAGCTGTTGAACAGGCCGTGCCGCCCGGTCAGCAGGTAGCCCTCCAGCCAGCCCTGGCACAGGTGCTCGCTGAGCACCTCCATGACCCGGCCGTGCGGCGCCTGGTGCTCGTCGGTCGGCAGCCGCTCGCCTTCGAACACCCGGTCGGTGGCCTCGAAAACGTCGCCGAGCCGGTTGGATGCCGTCTCGTCCGCGCCCATGATCCGGAAGTTGGACGGGTTGCGCTCCACCACCTCCCGCAGGAACGCACCGAGCACGCGGGTGGCCTCGGACGTCGCCGTCCCGGGGCGGTCGACCTTGACGGCGTGGTCGCGGAAGTCGGGCAGCTTCAGCGGGCGCAGCAGGAGCCCGCCGTTGGCGTGCGGGTTCGCGCTCATCCGGCGCTCGCCCTCGGGCGCCAGGTCGGTGATGGCGGGGAACGGGCGCCCCTCCTCGTCGAACAGCTCCTCCGGACGGTAGGAGCGCAGCCACTCCTCGAGCTGCGCGAGGTGCTCGGGATTGTCGCAGACGCCGGTCAGCGGCACCTGGTGGGAGCGCCAGGTGTTCTCGACCGGCAGGCCGTCGACCACCTTCGGCCCGGTCCAGCCCTTCGGCGACCGCAGGATGATCATCGGCCAGCGGCGCCGTTCGGTGTCGCCGCCCTCGCGGGCGGACCGCTGGATCTCGGCGATCTCGTCCAGCGCGCGCTCCACCGCGACGGCCATCTTGCGGTGCATCGGCTCCGGCTCGTCGCCGCTGACGATGATCGGCCGGTACCCGTAGCCGTCCATGAGCTGGACGAGCTCCTCCTCGGAGATCCGCGCCAGCACCGACGGGTTCGCGATCTTGTAGCCGTTGAGGTGCAGGATCGGCAGGACGGCCCCGTCGTTCACCGGGTCGACGAACTTGGTGGAGTGCCACGACGCCGCGAGCGGCCCGGTCTCCGCCTCGCCGTCGCCGACGATGCACGCCACGACGAGATCCGGGTTGTCGAACGCGGCGCCGTACGCGTGCGCCAGCGAGTAGCCCAGCTCGCCGCCCTCGTGGATCGACCCCGGCGTCTCCGGCGCGACGTGGCTCGGGATGCCGCCGGGGAACGAGAACTGCCGGAACAGCCGCTCCATGCCGGGACCGTCCCGCGACACGTCCGGATACACCTCGCTGTAGGTGCCCTCCAGCCACGCGTTCGCGACCGCCGCCGGCCCGCCGTGCCCCGGACCCATGATGTAGATCATGTCGAGGTCGCGGATCTTGATGGCCCGGTTCAGGTGCGCGTAGCAGAAGTTCAGGCCGGGCGAGGTGCCCCAGTGGCCGAGCAGGCGCGGCTTGATGTGGCGCCGCCGCAACGGCTCGCGCAGCAGGGGGTTGCTCAGGAGATAGATCTGCCCTACCGAAAGGTAATTCGCGGCTCTCCAGTAGGCGTCGATCCGCCGGACCTCGTCGTCGGACAGGGGAGTGGACGCGGTGACGGCCTCGGTCATGGCGCGGTGGTCCCTTCGGTGGTCGGCGTACGCCCGGGAAGGATCACGTCCCCGCAATCTCTCCCGTCAACCCCGCGCACGGGAACCCCCGGACGTCCCCGGATCCGCTCGCGGGGCCGTGCTCAGCGGACGCGGGGGAGGGTGAAGGGGCAGGGACCGTCGCCGCGCAGGCCGCCGCCCGGACCGGCCTCGATGAGCTGCGCCTCGCCGAAGTCCTCGTCATCCGCCGCCGTCCGGACGAGGTGCCCGCGGCCGGGCAGGTCACGCGCCCAGGCGTCCGGCGCGCCGGCCTGGAGGTCGAGCCGGATCGGCGTGTTGCCCTGCGGCGCCTCGAACGGGCCGAGCCCGCCGGCGAGGCGCCAGCGGGGCGCGGCGAGC